>CAXTSK010000187.1:0-1123 GCA_964246655.1 uncultured Pyrinomonadaceae bacterium | reverse complement strand
CTTCACCTCGCGCTCCACGTCGCGGTTCGTCGCGGCCATGACGCGCGAGTCCACGCGGATAGTTTGGTTCGAGCCGACGCGTCGAATCTCGCCCTCCTGTAACGCGCGCAAAAGTTTCACCTGGAAGGCGGGCGTCGTCTCCGTAATCTCGTCGAGGAGGATGGTGCCGCCGTGCGCTTCCTGTAAAAGCCCTTGACGGTCGCGCTCGGCGCCGGTGAAGGCGCCGCGGACGTGTCCGAACATCTCCGACTCGATCAGCTCCGAAGGCACGGCGCCGCAGTTGACGGCGACGAACGGCCCCTCGGCGCGCGTGCTGCGGCAGTGGATGGCGCGCGCGACGACCTCCTTGCCCGTGCCGCTCTCGCCCGTGATGAGTACCGGCAGGTTCGTCGCGGCGACCCGGCCGACCATCTTCATCACCTCGACGAAGCCGGAGCTGATACCGACGAGGTCGATGTCCGAGGTGTAGACGGGCGCGGGCGGCAACTCGCCCGTCGTGCCCGGCCGCTCGCGCTTCTCGACGGCGCGCCGCACGTCGCGCGCGATGCGGAGCACGTCCTCGACCTCGAAGGGCTTCATGAGGTAGTCGTAGGCGCCGGCACTGACGGCGTCGAGCGCGCCCGCGGCCGAGCCGTGGCCGGTCATGAGGACGATCTGCGCCTCTGGCTGCTCCTCGACGAAGCGGCGCAGCACGGCGTAGCCTTCGGCCTCGTGCGCGTCGGAGAGCTTCACGTCGCAGAAGACGAGCTGCCAGCTCTCGCCTTCGCCGAGCATCTCGAAGGCGCGCGCGGCCGAGTCGGCCTCGCAGACCTCCCAGCCCTCGCCGCGGAGGACTTCGGCGACGTTGTCGCGCACCAGTTCGTTGTCGTCTATGACGAGGGCTTTCATCTGGATGTGGGGGCGCGGGCATTATAGTTCCGACTTGGGCACTACTTGCAAGTCTGCCGCGTCAGCGGCGCTTGCGCGCGGGCGCGCTTGTGGGCTAAGGTCACGCCTCCGCGGGAGGTCTCGGAATAGACAGATGACGAAGTGGGTCGTACACAAGTTCGGCGGGACGAGCGTGGCCGACGCGGGTCGGTACAAGGCGGTCGCGGACATCCTGCTCGCGCGGCGGCAGGAGGGC
>CAXTSK010000186.1:0-8932 GCA_964246655.1 uncultured Pyrinomonadaceae bacterium | reverse complement strand
GGGCGGGGCTGCGACCGCCACGACCGCCGCCGCCACGGGTGGGCTCTTCGGGTTAGGGACGGCCGGCACGGTCGGTTTCGTCACCGCGGCCTCGGTCATCACGGCGGCGATCATTACGGGGTCGGATACCACTTCGTCGAGCAACAGACCCAACCCGAGCCCCATCAGGTAAGTGGGGCGGTGCAACTCAAGGTTTCGTCGAAGAGATATCAACGAAGACTTCTTTCCTGCTGTCGCGCCCCCGGAATGATGTAATTCCGGGGGTACTTTTTTGTCCGGAAGCCCATCGAATCGTGACGCCTGACCGCCCATCTCAGCGTGCGCGCCGACACAGCCGCATGCCGGCCGTCGCACGCGCCGCCGTGGCCGCGGCGGCGGTCTGTGTGCTCGCCTGGGGTGCGTGGACGACTCTGCGCGCGGGCGCCTCCCGGAAGATCTCCGAGTACGCGTTGGCGGCCCGCGTCCCCGAGGCCGCCGCAACCGCCCTGAGCCTCACGCCCTCCGACCCGGAGGCGAGCTACACCCTGGCCGTGCTCTTAGCCGACAGGGGAGATGCGGCCGGCGCGGTGCGCCTCTACGAACGGGCGGTCTCGTTACGTCCACGCGACTACTTGCTGTGGGTCGAACTCGGCGAGTCGAGAGACGCGGCTGGTGACGTGGAGGGCGCCGCCGCCGCCTTCCGCGAGGCCGCCCGGCTCGCGCCGTCTTATGCCGCGCCGCGCTGGCAACTGGGCAACACGCTGCTCCGCGCCGGACTTCGTGACGAGGCGCTGGCGGAACTTCGTCGCGCCGCGGAGAGCGACCCTTCGCTCTACCCGAAACTGATCCAGACGGCGTGGTACGGCACGGGCAAGGACGGTGGGCAATTCCTGCGGGCGGCCGGCCCGCGGACTCCGGAGGAGACGCTCGCCGTCATCAGGTTCCTGATTAAAGAGGGCGAGGCGGACGAGGGCCTGAAGGCACTGCGCGAGTCGGGCTTGCAACTCACTGAGGAGACGCGGAAGAAACTCGTCACGGACCTGCTCGCGGCGGAGCGCTTCGCGGACGCGTACGGTGTCTGGTCTGAAGGGCGCGGCTCAAACGGTTCGCTGACCGACGGCGGGTTCGAGGGCGAGGTGCGCTCCGACGAGGAGGGCTTCGGGTGGCGCTTCGCGTTGGGTGGGCAGAACGTCAAGCTCTCGCTCGACGCCGATGCGCCGCGCGAGGGCGCGCGCAGCCTGAAGGTCGAGTACGCCGGTAACTCCGAGCCCGGGCAGCCCGTCGTCTCGCGGCTCGTCGCGGTCGAGCCCGGCGCGCGCTACCGCCTCACGTTCTCGGCGCGCACGAAGGAGTTGGTGACGGGCGGGCCGCCGTTCGTCCAAATCACGTCCGCGGCAAAGTCGGGAGAGGCGCTGGCGGAGACGGCCACGCTCCCAACGTCCGCGGGCGGATGGCAGGAGTTCGCGCTTGAGTTCAAGGCGCCGCCCGCGGGCGCTGTGCGCGTCGCGCTCCGGCGCAAGCCCTGCGCCTCTTCGCCCTGCCCCGCTTTCGGCGCCGTGTGGCTCGACGCCTTCGAGTTGAGAAGGCTCGAACGATAGTTATAATGTCCGTCCCGATGGAAAAGATGAGCGAAGGGTTGAAGGCGGTCTTCATCGCGGGCGGCGCGGGGACACGTTTGTGGCCTCTGTCGCGGGAGCGCAGCCCGAAGCAGTTCCACGCGCTGGCGGGCGAGTCGTCTCTGATGAGACAGACGGTCGAGCGCGTGCTGCCCGTCATCCCGGCGCGGGACGTGTGGGTCGTCACAGGCGCGCGCTACGTCGAGCAGACGCGGGCGGAGCTGCCGGAGGTGCCGGTCGAGCAGGTCATCGGTGAGCCGTTCCCTTTGGGGACGAACCTCGCCGTCGGTCTGGGCGCGCTTCACGTCGCGCGGCGCGACCCCGAGGCCGTCATCTTCGTCGGCTGGGCCGATTCATACTTCCGCGACGGCGAAGAGTTCCGGCGCGTCCTTCTGGAGTCGGCGCGCGCGGCGCGCGAGACGGCGGGCGTCATCGTCGGCGTGCGCCCGACGCACCCGACCACGGGCCTCGGCTACATCCGCGCGGGCGAGGTTCTGAAAGGGTTCGAAGGCGCGTACCGGATAGCGGGCTTCGAGGAGAAGCCGGACGCGGCGCGCGCGCGTGCCTTCCTCGAAGACGGCTCGTACTACTGGAACCCGGGGATGAGCGCGTGGGTCGCCTCGCGCCTGCTGGAACTGATACGCGTTCACAAGCCCGCGCACCACGCGGCGCTCATGAAGCTGGAACCGCACCTTGGCACCCCGCGCGAGGCCGAGGCGATGGAGGAGACTTTCGCGGGCTTAGACCGCGAGCCCATCGACACGGCTATCTTCGAGAAAGCCTCCGGGCTCGCCACGGTCGTCACAGACTCGGGTTGGAGTGATGTGGGGACTTGGGCCGCCGTCTATGAACTCGGCGCCGAGGGCGAGTCGGCGAACGCGATGCGCGGCGAGGTCGTCGCGCTCGACACGCGGGGCTGCCTCATCCACGCCGCCTCGGGGCGCCCCATCTTCACGCTCGGCGTCTCCGACCTCGTCATCGTCGATGCCGGCGACTACCTCCTCGTCGCCCGCCGCGACCAGGCCGAACGTCTCAAGGAACTGCACACGCTCGCTAAGGAGTCCGGCCACGACCATCTGCTCTGAAGGAAATTAACCACAGAGACACAGAGACACGGCTTGAAGACTTATTGCTTCAAGCCGTGTCTCTGTGTCTCTGCGGTTGACACCTGTGTCAGCGCGTCGGCGCCTGCGCGCGTGGGCGGACGGGGATGAAGGCGTCGTTGCCGCCGCGGTTGACGAGCAGCAGCGCGGGGCGCTCGCCCGAGCCCTTGAGCGCCGCCTGCAACTCGGCTGCGTTGCGGACGGGCTGGCGATTCACCTCTTCGATCACGTCGCCCGGCTGCAAGCCCGCCTCGGCGCCCGCGCCCGTCTGCGCCACGTCGGTGATGACGAGCCCCTGCGTCGCGCCCTTCAAATTAAAGCGCTGCACGAGCGCGGGGCTGACCGGCTGGACGGTGAGCCCGAGGCCGCCCGCGCTCTCGTGGGTCACGCCTTCGCCCTCGTCGCGCTCGTCGCGGGCGGTGTTGGCGGGCAGCTCGCCGAGCGTGACGCGGAGCTGCTGCTCGCGGTTGTCGCGCGAGACGTTGAGCGTGGCGACGTTGCCGGGCTGCGTGCGCGCGACGGCGTTGCGCAGCGTGTTGTTGTCGGTGACGGGCGTGCCGTTGAAGGCCGTGATTACGTCGCCGCGCTTTATCCCAGCGCGGTCGGCCGGGCCTCCGGCCTGCACGCCGCTGACGATGGCGCCGCGGGATTGGTCGAGCCCGAGGCTCGCGGCGAGGTCGGCCGTCACGGGCTGGATGTTGACGCCGAGCATGCCGCGGCGCACGCGGCCCGTCTTAATCAACTGCCCCATCACATCCTTCGCCATGTTCGAAGGGATGGCGAAGCCGATGCCGATGTTGCCGCCCGTCGGCGAGAAGATCTGCGAGTTGATGCCGATCAGCTCGCCCGAAGCGTTGACGAGCGCGCCGCCGGAGTTACCGCGGTTGATGGCCGCGTCGGTCTGGATAAAGTCCTCGAAGCTGCCGTCGGACAGGCCGGTCGTGCGACCCTTGGCCGAGATGATGCCCGAGGTCACAGTCTGGCCGATGCCGAGCGGGTTGCCGACCGCCAGCGCCACGTCGCCCACGCGCGCCTTGTCGGAGTCGCCAAGCGGAAGGACGGGCAGGCCCGTCGCCTCGATCTTGAGCACGGCGAGGTCGGACGGCTGGTCGGTGCCGATGACCCGGGCCGAGAGTGTGCGGCCGTCGTTGAGGTCAACCTTGATCTCTTCGGCGCCGTCAACGACGTGATGGTTCGTCAGGATGTAGCCGTCGGCGCTGACGACGACGCCGGAGCCGAGGCCGCGCTCGACGCGCTCCTCGGTGCGCGGCTGCTGCTGGCGGAAGCGGTCGCCGAACAGCTCGCGCAGCGCCGGGTCGTCCGTGAACGGGAACTGCTGGGACTCGCGCGTGCGGCGCGACGCGCGGACGGTGACGACCGCGGGCGTCACGCGCGCGAGCACGTCGGCGTAAGAACCCTGCGGCGCCTGAGCGACCACCGCGGGCGCGTCAATCGCCGCCGTGGTTTCGGCTGCCGCGACGCCCCCGAAGGCCGCGGCGGAAACGAGTAAAGCGGTCGAAAGCAGTAGCCTGCCGACCCGCCCGTTTGAATTCAAGAGGTCTCGATAATGCATGAGATAAGAGTCTCCTTATGTCGGAATCAGACGTAAATTTGATGAATTTGCGGACGGGCGCGTTTACCCGGGCGGCGGGTCGGGAGACTGTAGAATGTCTGCGGAAAGTGCCTTAAAAAGGGAAGCCCAGCCGGGGCGCTTATCTTGGTGGGCCGGCTGCCGGTTTTGGTCGGTCAGCAACAGGTCGTGGCGGGTTGGCCGCCAGCTCACTCGCGCCCCAGGCTGGGTATATCAATCCAGGGGAGTTAAAAGTACCACCCGCGCCCCTGCCTGTCATCGTAATGAAGATGGTGCCGGTGCTCCAACTTTAGTTGGAGCCGGGCGGGGCGTCCGGCAGGCGCACGAGGCCGCGGCGGATGGCCGTCGTGGCGGCCTGCGTGCGGTCGGCGACGCCGAGCTTGCTGAGGATGTTGTTGACGTGGCTCTTGACGGTGGCCTCGCTGATGTCGAGCGCGGCGGCGATCTCCTTGTTGCTGCGGCCGAAGACGATCTGCTCTAAAACTTCCAGCTCGCGCCCCGTCAAGTCCGACCCGCCGACGCGGCCCGCGAGCCGCTCGGCCACGACGCCGGGGATGCGACGGCCGCCCGCGTGGACGGTGCGGATGGCGTCCTCAAGCTCTTCGAAGAACATGTCCTTGAGGAGATAGCCTTGCGCGCCGGCCTGTAGAGAGCGGTAGATGTCCTCGTCGCCGTCGAAGGTCGTCAGGACGATGAAGCGTGCCGAGGGGAACTCGCGCCGGATGGCGGCGATGGCCTCGACGCCGGTCATGACCGGCATGCGCAGGTCTGTCAGCAGCACGTCGGGTTTTAGCTTCCTGTAAAGCTCGACCGCTTGACGGCCGTCCGTGCCCTCGGCGATGACCTCCATGTCGGGGACGGTGTTGATGAGCGCGACGAAGCCCTGCCGCACCACCGCCTGGTCGTCCACCACGACTATGCGAATCTTCTCGTTACTCATCGTAGATACATTATACGCTTAAGCCTCAATCGGCACGCGGACGACGACCTCCGTGCCCGCGCCGGGCTCGCTCTTGACGTTGGCGCTGCCGCCCATCTGCTCGGCGCGCTCGCGCATGCCGACGAGGCCGAAGTGGCCGCCTTTGCCCCCGTCGTAAGTAGCCGCGTCGAAGCCGCGCCCGTCGTCTTTGACTTCCAGACGCACCTCGCGCGCGCCGAAGTCCAAGCTGACCGAGACGGTCTTCGCCTGCGCGTGGCGGACGGCGTTGCCGACGGCCTCCTGCCCGATGCGCAGGAGGTTGTTCTCGACCTGCGGCGCGAGCGGGCGGAACGTGCCGCCGACGGAGAACTGCGTCTGCACGCCGCTCTCGGCCGTCAGCCGCCGCGTCATCTCGGCGAGCGCCGCGGGCAGGTCGCGCTCGTCTAAGGATTGAGAGCGCAAGTCCCAAACATATCTGCGTGCCTCGGCGACGCTGCTGCGGACGAGAGCGCGCGCGCGGTCGAGGTGCTGGCGCGCAGCGTCGGGCGCCGAGGCCAACGTGCGCGCGACGATCTCCAACTGCACGGAGATGCCGAGTATCTCCTGCGCGAGGTTGTCGTGTATCTCGCGCGCGATGCGGTTGCGCTCCTGTAGCACCGCGCCGTAGCGCGCGCGCACCTGACGCAGGCGCAGTGCGTAGAGCTGCCACGCGATTAACCCTAAGCCTGCGACGACGAGCGCGTAGAACCAGTAGGTGCGGTAGAAGTGCGGCTTCAGTTGAAACCGGAACGTGGCGGGTCGGCTCGACCAGACGCCGTCGTTGTTGCAGGCGACGACCATGAAGTTGTACTCGCCCGGCCCGAGGTTCGTGTAGTAGGCCACGCGCCGGTCGCCGCCTTCGACCCAGTCCTTGTCGAACCCTTCGAGCTTGTAGCGGTAGCGCACCTTCTCCGGCGCGACGAAGCTCAGGCCCGCGTAGTAGAAGTCGAAGCGGCTCTTGCCCGGGGGCACACTCGCTTCGGGCGCGACCGCCTCGCCGTCAACGCGCACCTGCTCGACGACGGCGGGCGGCGGCTGCGTGTTGGTGGGCATGTGCTCGGGGTCGATGGTGGCGACGCCCTTGATGGTCGAGAACCAGAGTCGGCCCGCGTGGTCGCGCCAAGCGGAAGGGTGGCCGCCGCCGCTGCACTCGCGCGTGCGCATGCCGTCGGCCGTGCCGTAGACGACGGGGTTGAGAGAGTGCGTGCGGCCGTCGGCGAAAGCCTCAAGCTCCGACTTGTCCAGACGAAAGACGCCCTTGTTGCAGCTCATCCAGAGACGGCCGCGGCCGTCTTCGAGCACGCGGTAGACGGTGTCGTTGGGCAGCCCGTCGCGCGTGGTGAACGAGGTGAAGCGGCCTTCGCGGAAGAGGTTCAGCCCGCCGCCGTTCGTGCCTATCCAAAGTTGCCCCTCGGCGTCGCCGTGGATGGAGATGACGACGTTGTCGGAGAGGCCGTCGCGCGTCGTGTAGGTCTTGAAGCGCCCTCCCTCGAAGCGACTCAAGCCGCCGAGCGTGCCGACCCAGAGCACGCCCGACGCGTCCTCGTAGATGGTGCCGACGAAGTTGTCGGGCAAGCCCTCGCTCGTCGTATACGTCTCGAACTCCTCGCCCTTCAGGCGCGCGAGCCCGCCGCGCGTGCCGACCCAGAGCGCGCCCGCGCGGTCGGCATAGATGGAGCGGACGAAGTCGTTCGGCAATCCTTCGGCCGAGGTGTAAGTCGTGAAGCGTCCGTCGCGCAGTCTCGACAGCCCGTCGGGCGTGCCGACCCACAGCGCGCCGTCAGCGCCCTCGGCAAGCGAGAGCACAATGTTGCTCGCCAGCCCGTCGTCGGTCGTGTAGGTCTTGAAGCGGCCGTCCTTCAGAAGACTCAGGCCGCCACCGTACGTCCCGACCCAGACGCCGCCCTGCCGGTCTTCGTAGATCGACTTGACGAGGTCGCTCGCTAAGCCTTCGCGCGTCGTATAGGTCGTGAACTTTCTATCCTTGAGCTGGCTCAACCCTTCGGACTCCGTGCCGACCCAGAGGCTCCCTTCGGCGTCCTCGAAGATGGAGAGGATGATGCCGTCCGAGAGCCCGTCGTCTTCTCCCTTGAAGGTCTCGAAGCGCCCGCCGCGCATGCGCGCGAGCCCGGCGGCCGTGCCGACCCACAGGTCGCCGCCGCTGCCTTCGCGGAGCGCGGTGACGCGGTCGTTGGGCAGGCCGTCGGCGGTGGTGAAAGTGCGCGGCCGTCCGTCGCGCAGGCACGAGAGCCCCGAGGCCGTGCCGAGCCACAGACAGCCGTCGTCGCCGAGCGCGATGGCCGTGACCGCGCGCGGCGGGCCGTCGCCCGTCGTCTCGGTGGTGAAGGCCCCCCGGCTGAAGCGGCTCAGCCCTTCGTCCGTGCCGACCCAGAGGCTCCCTTCCGAGTCCTCCGCGACGGCGAGGACGCCGCCGCCCTCAAGACCGTCCTTCTTCGTGAAGCTCGTGAACTTGTCTTCGGCGTAGCGGCTCAAGCCCGCGGAGGTCGCGAACCAGATGGCGCCGTTCCGGTCTTCGTAGGCGGACGCCACGTCGTCGCTCGCGAGCCCGTCGGCGGTCGTGAACGTCCGCCACTCGCCGTCGTCGAGCCGCGTCGCCCCGGCGGCCGTGCAGACCCAAAGGGCGCTCGCCTTACTCGTCGAGAGCAGCGCGCGCACGTCGTTGCTCTTGAGCGCGGGCGTGTTCTGCCGGTCGAAGATTTTGAAAGTGAGTCCGTCGAAGCGCGCGAGCCCCTCTTCGGTCGCGACCCAGACGTAGCCGTCGCTCGTCTGCGCGATTGAGTGGACGGTGTTCTGCGGTAGGCCGCTGTCGGTCTGCCACGCGCGGCGCGCGAACTCGGCGGCCGCGCGCCCGGGGTCGAGCCCGCCCGCGCTCCCCGCGCAGAGCAGCAGCACGGGGATGAGCAACTTGAGTGGGAGTGCGCTACACTTGGTGCGGCGGGACGTTAGGCGCATCTTGGACGAAGGACTCGGACGTTGAGCCGCGCTCTCTTACTTAACGCGGATTATAACGGAAGACGACCCGCGTCGCATTCATCAGTTGAAACAACCCCCAAGCATTCATCGGAGGAGCAGGATGAGGAACGCGAAACTGTACACGGCCGTCGCGGCGTTGGCCCTCGCGGCCGCTGTGACGGCGGCGGCCGTGCCCGCGCGCGCCCGCTGGAGGACGGCCCCGCCGGACGAGCTGCGCCGCGTCATCCCCGCGCGCGCGCCCGTCATCAAGGAGAACATCGAGACCGAGTTCCGCACCGCCTCGGGCGTCACCGACAACCGCGGCCGCTTCATCGCGGGCGTCGTGATGATTACGGCCGGCTACTCGGCCGAAGGCAAGTACTCGCACTTCTTCCTGACGCAAGCGCCCCTGCGCGTGGGCGAGTTGGAGTTACCGGCCGGGCAGTACGTCTTCGGCTACACGCGCGCGTCCGACGACTCGATCCGCGTCAGCTTCTACCGCGCCGCGACCGGCGACCCCGTCGGCGACGCGGAAGCCCGCCGCAGCACACGCAAAGGCACGGGCGTCCGCTCGCTCCTCATCAACCCTCCCGCAGGTGGGAAGGCCAACATCCAGATCGGACGCTTCCTCCTCGAATACCGCGTGGCGGATTAGAAGTACCACCAGTGACATAAGGGTCAGTACCGCCCGCGGTAGCGGGTGGGTTCGTGT
>CAXTSK010000185.1:4465-8993 GCA_964246655.1 uncultured Pyrinomonadaceae bacterium | reverse complement strand
GCGCTGGCGAACCTGACCGGGGGCAGCGCGCCACCCGGCACCGCGCGCGCGGTCGATCAGTCACTGAAGGTCGAGGGCGGCATCCACGTAGACATCAGCGCCGAGCGCCTTGAGGCCAACGCCGCGCAAATCCTCTCCGACCAGATCATCCGCGCCATCCAGGAACGGCTCAACTCTTTGCGCGCCGAGCAGGATTTCCGCACCGGCATCCGCTCGCCCGCGCCCGAGTGAGACGCAGGGCGGGGCGAGGGTTTTGAATATGCCTGTCGAGAAGGTGAAGACACGCGGTTTTCTGGCGAGCATCGGGGTCGATCCCGAGATTCGCGTCGTGTTTCAGTTCAACCCGGCGCAGCTCTCCGACAAGCGCAGCGTCAACTACGCGACGCTGAACGCGCCCGCGCTGCTCATGCCGGCGCGCCAGTACAGTCAAGGCGGCGACCGCACCATCAGCTTCACCGTGCGCATCGACGGGCTCGACAAGGGCGAGCACGACACGCTGCCCGAGACGGACGCCGCCGGGAGCATCTGGCCCGAGTTGAACAAGTACCGCGCCTTCCTTTACCCGAGGTCGGCGCGTTGGAAGCTCGACAGCACGCGCGCCAGCTTCGCAGGTGTCTATAAGGGGGCACGGCAGTTCGAGAGCCCGCCGCTCTGCCTCTTCGGCTTTGGCACGAACCGCGTCATCAACTGCGTCGTGACCGAGGTCGGCATCACGGAACTGCTCTTCAACAGCGAGCTGGCACCGTTGCGCGCCGACGTGACCGTCTCGCTCGTCGAGTTTACGCCCTACGACGAACGCGCCTGAGCCGCGCGGAGGAGACTTCCCGAGCCATGCCCGCCAAGCCGGATTCACGCTTTGCCGGACTGCCCGTCCTGCGCGTCGTCGCCCCCGATGGAAGCGCCCGTCTCGTTCTCGGCGTCAGCTTCGAGCGCCCGCCCGACGAGCCCCCGGCCGCACGCTACATCGTCAAGCAGGGCGAAGAGTTGGACCTGCTCGCGCGCCGCTTCCTCGGCGGCGAACAGCTCTGGTGGCGCATCCTCGACGCCAACTCGCTCGTCTACCCGCTCGACATCAAGGCGGGCGACGTGCTCAACCTGCCGGAAGCCGCCCCGGCCACACGGGTCGCGCGCCCACGGAGGTTTTAACCGGTGGACATCCGTACGCCTTTCTACCACGTCGAGATGGAGGGCGAGGACATCACGCCCTGGGTCAGCTCGGTGACGGTCGTCGAGGACGAGCGGCGCGCCGATAACACCACCATCACCGTCCCCGACCCGCGCATGATTTACGCCGACGCCCTCTTCGAGGGCAGCACCGTCGAGGTCGATCTCGGCTACGCCGACCAGCACGCGCTGATGCTGCGCGCCGTCGTGACGAAGGTCGAGCTGCACTACCCGGAGAGCGGCGTTCCCGTGCTGACGTTGAAGGGCGAAGACCGTTCAATCATGATGGGGCTCAAGGAGCGCAAGCGGGTCTGGCGCGACCGCAAGGTCTCGGACGTGGTGCAGGCTTTGGCGCGCGAACACGGCTTCAAGCAGGTCGAGGTCAGCCTCGCGCCCGACCCCGTGCTGCGCAAGCCTCTGCATCAGGACGCGAAGACCGACCTAGCCTTCCTGCAAGACCTGGCGCAGAAGTACCACGCCAAATGCTTCGTCGAGTTGGACGAGCACGGCAAGGAGGTCTTCTACTTCATCCCCGAGCGGCGCATCGTCACCGTGCGTCGCCCCGACACTTTGCTCCTGCGCTATCGCCTCGGCCCGCAGAGCAACCTCGTCGGCTTCTCGCCGAGCTTCGACAGCAGCTACATCGACCGCCTCAAGTACGTCGAAGACATCGACCACAAGGGCAACCAGATCAAGAATCAGGAGAAGCCGCCGGGCGAGATCGTTATCTGGAACCTTGACGACAGGCTGCTCGCGCGCGCCAACGACGCCGACCGCGGGAAGATTCAGAAACTCTACGGCAAGGGCGCCGCGGGCAAGCGTGAGCTTCAGAAGCAGCTCGCCGCGCGCCGCGCGACCACGGGCGAAGTGGCGCGCGACCAGTCCGAGATTGAAGAGACCGACGACACACTCGAAAGCCGTCGCCTCGGGATGACGGCCGAAGGCACGACCGTCGGCAACATCTGGCTGCGCGCCAAATCCAACGTCGAGATCAGCGGCGTCAACAAGCGCTTCGACGGCCGGTGGTACGTCTCAACCGTCACCCACCGCATCAACGACCACGGCTACAAGACCGACTTCAAGTGCGTCCGCTAGGCGCGCGCGGAAGAAGGAGGGCGGATGCCCGACAAGTACTTCGGCAAATACAGCGGCGTCGTCAAGGACAACCGCGACGGCGAGAACCTCGGGCGCGTGCAGGTCTCAGTGCCCTCCATCTTCCCGCCCGACGAGCTGATGCAGGCGCGCCCCGCGCTCCCCTTCGGCCTCTTCTTCGTACCCGAGGTCGGCGCGAAGGTGTGGGTCGAGTTCGAGGGCGGCGACCCCGGGCTGCCGCTCTGGACGGGCGTGCAGTACGTGGCGGGCGAGTGGGCGAAGGAGGCCGAGGCCGACCCGCCGCAGAACCGCGTCGTCAAGACGGCCGCGGGACACCTCATCGTCTTCCGCGACAAGGGCGGCGAGGAGGGAGTCGAAATCAAAGACGCGGCGCACGGCCACATCATCAAGCTCAACAAGGACGGCATCGAGGTCAAAGACGGCGCGCAGGGGCACGCCCTGACCATCAAGAGCGACGGCATCACGCTGGCGACGGCGACGGGCGAGAAGATTTCGGTCACCGCATCGGGCATCGAGCTGAACAACGGCAAGGGCGCGTCGCTCCAACTCTCCGGCCCGGTCGTCACCTCCGGCTCACTCGCGCGGCTCGGCGACGGAGCGATGCCCGCGTTGCGGCTGGGCGATGTCTTCATCGGCAACATGGGTGCGCCGGTCGTCGTCACCCCGACGAACACGAAGGTTCTCATCTGAGGCACAGGCATGGCGCTCGACAGGCAGAAGGTGAAGGGCGAGTTCGTCGAGGCGATGCGCACGCGCCTCGGGCCGCTCGGCAAGAACGTGGACGACGAAGAGGTGCAGAAGAACTTCGATGCGCTCGGGTGGGGCGTCGTCCGCACGCTGACCCAGCACGCCGAGACCTTGAGCGGCGCGGAGGGCGGCGCCGACCTCTGGGCGTGGGCCGCGGACGTAAACAAGTGGCTGGCGGCGCTCGCCGCCTGGCAGCAGGGCGTGACGACCGCCTTCAAAAACTGGACGCCCGCGACCGCGCCCGAGAAGACTTTCCGCAACGCCGTGCTCAACGTGACCGCGCCGGGCACGCCGCCCGCGACGGCGCCGGTTGGGCTCAAAGGGAGGATCAAATGAGCGGGCCGAAGCTGACAGGATTTGCCTTCCCCTTCCGCGTCGTCGGGGGCGTGCGGCGCACGCAGGGCTTCGAGAAGGTCGAGGAGAACGTCCGCCACCTGCTCGCCACGCGCCCCGGCGAGCGCGTGATGCTGCGCGCCTACGGCGGCGGCGTCCAACGCCGTGTGCAGGAACCGAACGACGAGACGCTGCGGGCGCTCGTCCGCCACGAGGTCGAAGAATCGCTGCGCCGCTATGCGCCCGAGGTCGAGCTGACCGCGCCGCTCGGCATCTCTTCGCACGACTCGGAGCTGACCATCACGCTTGAGTACCGGGCCGACCCGACCGAGGTCGTCCGCCGTTTCCAGTTCCACGTCACCCGCTGAAGGGAGTTGACCGTGAGTCCGTTGAGCCGACCCATCGACTACACCAATCTCGGCTACGAATCGCTGCGCGAGGCGATGCTCGAACTCGCGCGCGAGAACGTGCCGGAGTGGACGGACTTCAGCGAGAACGACCTCGGCGTGATGCTCGTCGAACTCTTCGCCTACGCCTGCGACATCACGCTCTACTACCAGACGCGCATTGCCAACAACCTCTTCCCCGCCACCGCCGACGAGCCCGACGCCGTCGTCCAACTGCTCAGGCTCATCGGCTACGAGTTGCTGCCGCCCGCCCCGGCCGTCGCCTCCCTGCAACTCTTCATTCACAAGGACGCCGCGCTGCCCGTCACCATCCCGCGCGGCGCGAAGTTCTCCGTGACACTGTCCGGCGGCGACTCGCTCAACTTCGAGGTCGGGCGCGAGTACAAGGTCGTTGAAGCCGACCTGTCGGCACCCGATGCGAAGAACCTGCGTCAACTCCTCTACCTCGTGCCCGTCGTCCACGGCATCACCGTCGGCGACGAGCCGGAGTTCGCCTCCGACGGTTCCCCCAATCAGATGTTCCGACTCACGCAGGCGGGCGTCACGGCCGGGTCGATCCGCCTCAAGGTCACCGACACGTCGCAGTACCCTGCCTCGACGACGCCCTGGGTGGAGGTGGAGACGCTGGCGCACAGCGGCCCGCTCGACCGACACTTCGTCGTCCAGCGCGACGCCGCGGGCGCGGCCACGGTGCTCTTCGGCGACGGCGTCAATGGCATGATTCCGCCGCGCAGCGGCCCTTCGCTGCCCACGCACGTCAGGGT
>CAXTSK010000185.1:0-4455 GCA_964246655.1 uncultured Pyrinomonadaceae bacterium | reverse complement strand
GGCCCTGCTCCCCCCGCGCCGGGGCCCTGCGCGCCCCCCGCCGGTCCGGGCCTAACACCGGGGCGGCGGGGGCGCCCGCGGCAACGTCCCGGCCGGGACGCAGTTCCGTCCCGACACACTGACCTTCGTGCACCGCGCCGTCAACCCGCAGGCCGCCGCGGGCGGGGCCGACGCCGAAGACCTCGACCGGGCGCGTGCGCTCGCCCCTTATCTCTTCCGCTCGCAGGAGCGCGCCGTCACGGCACAGGACTTCGTGGCCGTAGCGCTACGCGTGCCGGGCGTGGCGAAGGCGCGCGCCGTGCCTTTGAACTGGAATCAGGTGGGACTCTACGTGGCCCCTGAAGGGCAGGTGTCCGAGCCCTCGGAACTGTTGAAGCGCGACCTGCTGGCGGCCTTCGAGTCACGGCGGATGGTGACGACAACACTGCAAATCCTCGGGCCGCAGCCCGCCGACATCTACCTCGGCGCGACCGTCCAGGCCAAGCCCTACTTCATGCAGTCAGACGTGCGCGCGGCCGTCGAGCGCGCCGTCTCAGACTACCTCGCGCTCGCTGCCGTTGACTTCGGCCAGCAGATCTACCTGAGCCGCATCTACGACGCCATCCAGAGCCTCGACTCGGTGGTCGCCGTTGACATCTTCAAGTTCAGCCGCAGCTACGCGCCCCTCCCCAACATCCTCGGCGCGCATGACGTGGCGACCAACGGCGTCATCAAGCTCGGGCCGAACGAGCTGCCGCGCCCGGGCTACCGCGACAACCCGCAGACGCCGCTCAACCCGGCCGAGTCCGACAACCGCCCGCCGATCTTCACCGTCATCGAAGGAGGGCTACCGCAGTGAAGGCCGTGACCGACGTGCGCGCCGTCCCGCACATCTCGGGCTACGGCATAGATCTGAGATGGCGCAACCCGCCGGGCGAGTCAGGCGAGCCGCCGCTCGCGGGCCTCCGTATTCTCAGGCGCGAGCGCACCTTCCCGCTCGATGCGCAGGACGGGCAGCAGGTCTACGACGGCCCGGCCATCATGAGCTTCCGCGACCGCGGGTTGAAGCCGCTCGTCACCTACTACTACACGGTCTTCGCTTACGACAATTCAACCCCGCGCCGTTACACAGCCGACGACCACTCGCGTGCCGCCGCGCTCGCCACCGCCGACTACAATCTCGTCGAGCGGCTCTACAACCTTCTGCCCGCCGCGCACCGCCGCGCCGACCTTTTAGGCCCGGCCGAGCGCGACGAGTTGGCGCGGCTCTCGCCCGGCGTCCTTGAAGAGTTGGCAGCGCTGCCCGCGTCGTTGCGCGAACGCGGCCCGCTTCGACGCTTCTTTCAAGCCGCCGCCGCACCGCTCAACACGATGCGCAGCACCGCCGAGGGTCTGCGCCACCTCTACGACCTCAACGCTGCGCCGTCCAACTTCCTGCTTCCGCTCGCACACTGGATCGGTTGGGAACTCGACCGCACGCAGCCGGTCTACGCGCAACGCAACGAGATAAAGTTCGCCCCGCCGCTCTACCGGCAGACGGGGACGGTTCCCACCCTGCGCGCGCTCGTCTCGCGCTATTCGGGTTGGGACTGTCGCGTCGCCGAGTTCGTCCAGCAGCTCTCACGCTCGAACCTGCCGCCCCAGCTCAACGTCTTTGCGTCTGTGCGGCGCGGGACCGAGTGGGGCGGGGCTGACGATGCCGCGCTCTTACTCGGCTTCGGCGCGGGCAACGTCGAGAGCCGCGGCGCGGCCCCCGTGCCGCCGCAGACAATCGGCACGTCGGCCAGACTTGTCGGGAGCGCGGCGCAGCCCTTCGCCCTGCGGCCCGGCATCGAGTTCGGCATCAGCGCGAACGGCCGCCTTCCGGCGCGCGTGCGCTTTCAGCCGGGCGACTTCGCCGACATCACACGCGCCACCGCGGCGGAAGTGGCCGCCGCGCTCAACCGTCTGCTGCCCGATGTGGTCGCCTCCGAAGAGGTGAACACGACGGGGCAGCGGACTGGTCGGCTCGTGCTGAAGTCAATCTCGACGGGCACCGGGTCGTCTCTGCACGTCAAGAAGAGTACTTCCAGTTTGCTGACGCTCGAAGGCGCCCCGCACGGCCGTCTCAGCCCTTGCGCCGACGACACCTCGGGCGCGCCGCCGCGCATGCGCCTCTTCTACGAGACCTTCGACCCGCTCGCGCCCGCCACCGAACGCGAAGCCTTACGCGCCAGCGGCGGCGGCTCCTCTTCGAAGGGCGCGACGCCCGGCCTTGACGACGAAATCTTTCTCCCGTCGCGACCGCTCGGGCGCATACGCTACAAGACTTTCCGCGGCGGCGTGTGGGGCGAGTCGGGCCAGATCGCCGAGACGGGCGAGGCGCAGGGCGACCCGGCGGCAGTTCAACTGAAGACACTGACGGCCGCGAGCGAGAGCATTCTGCTGGCGTGGATCGAGAACCCGCACACAGACTCGTCGCGCCTGCGCTATGCCCTGGGCAGGACGCAAACCCTCTCGCCCGCCGCGCTGGTCGGCCATCACGGACAGCCCTTCAAGGTGACGCCCGGCACCTACCTGGTCTTCCGCGGCCCCTGGCCCGAGGCCGAGACCTTTCAGTTCATCGAAAAGGATTTCGTCTCCGCGCCCGACGCGCAGGGCGTGACGGTGAGCGCCGCACAACTCGCCGCGATTCTGCAATCGCGCCTCAAGCGCGTCGTGGTCGAGGTGACGACCGACAATGCGCTCCGCTTCCGCACGCAGGTCTCCGGCGGCGACCAGCGCCTTGAACTCGACCTCAGCCTCTCGACCGCCGCCGAAGCCCTCGGCTTCGACGCTGTGAACGCCGCCGCCGTCGGCGACTGGGGCGACGTGATCGTGTGGAGCGCGCCGGGCGATGTGCCCGGCGGCGCGCGCGGTCGTCACGCCGACCTGTACGCGCTCGTAGACTCGAACGGCGCCGTCTGGCTCTTCTGGTCGCGCCACGCGGGCGGCGTCTGGCGCGTTGTCTACGCGCGCCGGGAGGCGGACGGCAACTGGGTAGGCGGCGTAACGCTGTCGAATGCTACGGTCAGCGGCCGTGAGCCCTGCGCGGCGCTCGACGCGCAGAACCGGATCGTGCTCGTCTGGTCGTCGCAGCGCCCCGGCGCCGCGCCGCAGGACGACACGTGGATTCTGAGCCGACGCATCTACACGCCCGCGCCGAAAACGTGGGACGGCGAAGTCAACATCACCACGCCGCCCGATGACATCAAGCGCGTGACCGACCGCGAGCCCGGGCTTGCACGTACGTCCGACGGCAAACTTCGTCTCTTCTTCCGCTCCGACCGCTCCGGCGGCAAAGACCTCTGGCACTTCCCGAACGCCGAAGCCAACACGCTCCCGGACGTGCAGACCACGCCCGACCCGCCGCGGCCCGACCCGCTACTGCTCGGCGGCGCCGCAGACCAGGCGCCCACCCCCTTCGTCTTCGCGCCGGACTCTCTCTGGCTCTTCTTCCGCAGCGACCGCAGCGTCTCGCCCTCGGCACTTGAGAGGCGCGCAGGAGCGGCCGTGCCGCCACGCAGCTCGCTGATCGAAGAGGTCGGCACGCTGCGACGTTACGCGGGCGCGACGAGCGTCGTCCCCACCGACGAGTCGCGCATCAAGCGCCGCCGCCTCTGGGACGACCTTCTCTCTTACACGTCGCAGGCCGTCGGCGACGACGAAGTCCTGTCTGAGAAGGACTACTACACGCGCGGCACGGTCGGGCTCTATCTGACGCAGGCCGTGACCGACTCGCCGCTCTCGCAGCAGACCGTGAAGCGCCTGCTGCCGGTGCTCGAACAGTTCTTGCCGCTCAACGTCCGCGCGGTCGTCATCCTCGCCCCGCGCGTTGACACCGAGTACGTCTACGACGGGACGACGGCCTTGCCGGCCGACTCTTTCCGCGGCGATAAATATCCGGCGGTCGAGTATTACGACGGGCCGCGCGAGACCGCGCTCGCGCCGAAGCTACAGGGCTGGGAAATCTTCTACTCGGCTGTCGTGCCGGGCACGCCCAAGCACGTTACGGTCAAGCTCGACCCGCCCGACACCAACACCTGGAAGTTTCGCACCTATTCCCCGCTGCTGAAGTAGCGGGCCGGGGCGGGTCAGGAGGAAGTCTTGTCACACATCTACACTCTCGGCGTCGGAATCCGCGGGACGTTCCGCGACGTGCTGCGCGACCGTTCGGGCCGCATCGTCTTCGACAGTGGCCGGCGCAACAACACCATCGTCAACGACTGTCACCGCCTGCTGGCCGGGCTCGCGCGCGCGGCGGCGAACACGGCAGGCATACAGGGGCTTCAAGTCGGGCGCGGCTCCGAGTCCTGGGATCAAACCCCGGCCACCGCCGGCAGCAACCAGACCAAGCTCTTCGACTCGCAGCCGTTCTTCGTCAAGGCCGACAACAGCGTCCCCTAGGGCGAACGCATCTTAAATTTCTCAAGTAAGCGAGTTGTGGCATTCTCCTGA
>CAXTSK010000184.1:0-9007 GCA_964246655.1 uncultured Pyrinomonadaceae bacterium | reverse complement strand
CCCCCCCCCCCCCCCCCCCCCCCCCCCCCCCCCCCCCCCCCCCCCCCCCCCCGCCTCGGTTTTGCGGACGACGGGCTTAGTTCCCGAACCAGCCGATGGGCTTGCCGGAGAGGTCAACCCAGACGCTCTTGACGTGCGTGTACATCTCAAGGGCGTGCTTGCCCATCTCGCGGCCGTAGCCGGACTGCTTGTAGCCGCCGAAGGGCGAGGCCGCATTGAACATGTTGTAGGTGTTGATCCAGACGACGCCCGCCTTGACCGCCTTGGCGAAGCGGTGCGCGCGCGTGATGTCCTTCGTCCAGATGCCGGCCGAGAGGCCGTAGACGACTTCGTTGGCCTGCTTGAGGAGGTCGTCCTCGCCCTCGAAGGTGATGACGGAGACGACGGGGCCGAAGATCTCTTCCTGCGCGACGCGCATCGAGTTCTTCACGTCGCCGAAGATGGTCGGCTGGAAGAAGAAGCCCTGCTGGAAGTCGCCTTCGAGCTGCGGCGGGCAGCCGCCCGTCAAGACCTGCGCGCCCTCCTCCTTCGCGATGTCCACGTAGCCCTTGATGCGGTTCAACTGCTCCTCGGACACCTGCGGTCCCATCTGCGTGTTCTTGTCCATCGGGTCGCCGACACGCACGCGGCTCGACCTCTCCTTGAAGCGGTCGAGGAACTCGTCCTTGACGCGCGCGTCGAGGAAGAGGCGCGAGCCGGCGCAGCAGACCTGACCCTGGTTGAAGAAGATGCCCATCATCGCGCCGCTGACGGCCTGTTCGATGTCCGCGTCGGCGAAGACGATGTTCGGGGCCTTCCCTCCTAACTCAAGCGAGACTTTCGTCAGGTTGTCGGCCGCCGCCTTGGCGACGAGCTTGCCGACCTCGGTCGAACCGGTGAAGGCGACCTTGTCGATGCCGGGGTGCGCGGCGAGCGCGGCGCCGGCCGTCTCGCCGTAGCCGGGCACGACGTTGACGACGCCGTCGGGGAAGCCCGCTTCTTGAATGAGTGATGCCAGCTCCATCGCGCCGACGGGCGTCTGCTCGGCGGGCTTCAGGACGACGGTGTTGCCCGCGGCGAGCGCGGGGGCGAGCTTCCACGCGGCCATCAGCAGCGGGAAGTTCCAGGGGATGATCTGGCCGCAGACGCCGACCGGCTCGCGCAGCGTGTAGTTGAACATCTCGCCGGGGACGGGGATGGTCTCGCCCTCGATCTTGGTGGCCCAGCCGGCGAAGTATTCGAAGTTCTCGACGACCTGCGGCAGGTCTACGTAGGAGGTCTCCTTGATGGGCTTGCCGTTGTCGGAGGTCTCGATGGCGGCCAACTCCTTCGACTTCCCGTCGATGAGCTGCGAGAGCTTGTAGAGCATCTTGCCGCGGTCGCGCGCGGAGACCTTCGACCAGGGGCCTTCGAAGGCGCGGCGGGCGGCGGCGACGGCCTTGTCGATGTCTGCCTTGTCGCCCTCCGCGACCTCGGCGAGCGTGGCGCCGGTCGCGGGGTTGGGCGTCGTGAAGGTCTTGCCCGACTCGGCGTCAACCCACTGGCCGTCGATAAAGAGCTGATACTTGCGGGGAGTCTCGGATGCGGACTTCGCTGATGACATGGTGTTTCTCTCCTCTTCCGGATGAAGTCTCGGTGTGTGTCTCGGTCTCTTGGAATATGTTCCGGCTTGGGCGTGTGCCTACTTTACACCCGCCGCGGGCGGGAGGCAAAAAGACAGTAGGCAGTAGGCGGGAGGCAGTAGGCAGTGCGCTCCGCGTTATAGTCGAGAAGTTACGGAGAAAGATTTAGCACAGAGACACAGAGGCACAGAGACATAGCCGGTTGAGCTATGTGCCCGAAGCTGTGTCTCTGTGCCTCTGTGGTTGAAATTGTTCCCGCAACGAGCCCAACTGCGGACAACGACGACTGCCTACTGCCATCCGCCTACTGCCTACTTCCTTGCGGGCCGCCCCCCGCCCTCATTGGCCGGCATCTCCTCGCGCGGCTGCTCCTTGCCTTCGTCGGAGGCGTATTCGAGGTCGCGGTCGCCGGTGACCTCTTCCCAGTCGTAGCCGAGATGGTGCGCGAGGCGCCGCAGTTTTGACTCCCACTCCTCGCGTTGCGCGCGATACTCTTCCCAGCCGCGTTCGGGGTGCTCGCGCGTTTTGATGCCCGACTCCTTGAGGCGCGCGAGCGTCTGCTCGTAGCGGCGGCGCCACCGCGCCTCGTCCTCGGCGGCCTCCGGCCGGGTCGGCTTGCGAGGCTGCGCGCGGCGTTCGAGGTCGAGCGAATCGACGAGTTGCGTGAGGACGTGGCGGACGCCCGCGTCGAGCGTGCGTACCTCCGGGTAGTTGCGCAGGTCTTCGTTCTGCTCGCGGTCGAGCGCGGCGCGGATGACCGTGCAGGTCTCCAGCAGAAGGAAGAGGACGCGCGGCGTGCCCTTGTAGACCTCGACGGGATGGAAGTAGTGGATGACCGGGTGGTCGATGTGCGATTCGAGCAGCCCTTGCAGGTCGCGCGTGACCGTGCGCAGCGCGTCGCGCAGGCCGTAGAAGCGGCCCTCGACGAAGTGGTGCGCGATGAAGCCGGCCACATCCGCGCCCTGCCCCGCCTGATGGTAGAGCGAGACCGCGACGGCGCGCTTGCGTTCGAGCGCCGTGTAGACGGTCAGCATGTACGTGATGGCGAGCGAGATGACGACGAGCCCCGAGGCGGACTCGAAGAGCGCGAGGAAGCGCAGGGGGGCGACGCGCGGCACCACGTCGCCGTAGCCGACGGTCGTCAGCGCCACGCCGCTGAAGTAGACCGCGTCCACCCAGCCCGGCTCGGGGTGCCCGACGCTGAAGTTGAAGCCGCCGGGGATGTGCGGGTAATAGACGAGCGCGAAGGCGACGACGAGCAGGACGACGTAGACGACGATGAGCAGCGGGAGCAGCAGCGGCCCGACCATGTTGAGCAGCCGGTGCCGGTTCGCCCGCGAGAGCCTGAAGGCGACAGTGCGCGTCACGCGCCAGACCGAGCGATTCAGAGACTCGCCGACCGGGCCGTAGCGCGCGCTCGAATGGAGTACCGTCGCGTAGATGTCGAAGATGATGAGCGCCAGCAGGACGAACCCCGCCGCGGTGTAAATGAATGTCCCCACCCTCGCTTTATATAACGCAAAGGCGCCGCCTGCAAAGGCAGTAGACGGTAGTCAGTAGTCAGTAGTCAGTAGAAAAAGAGAGGCGGCGCGCTTCAACCTTTAGGCCGGGCGCGCCGCTTTGTCTTCCTACTGATTACTGTCTACTGTCTACTGTCTACTGCGCCTGTGCGATCAACTGCCGGAGCACGAAGGGGAGAATGCCGCCGTGGCGGTAGTAGTCGATCTCGATGGGTGTGTCGATGCGGAGCGTGACGGGCACATTCTGCTCCGTCCCGTCGGCGCGGCGGATGCGGAGCGTCACGTCCTGACGCGGCGTGATCTCGACGCCTTGGAGCCCGACGATGTCGATGGTCTCCGTGCCGTCCAGGCCCAAGGTCTCGGCGTTGACGTGGTTCTTGAATTGGAGCGGAAGCACGCCCATGCCGACGAGGTTCGAGCGGTGGATGCGCTCGAAGCTCTCGGCGATGACGGCCTTGACGCCCAGGAGCAAAGTCCCCTTCGCCGCCCAGTCGCGCGAAGAGCCGGTGCCGTACTCCTCGCCCGCGAAGACGACGAGCGGCACGCCCGCCGCCTGGTAATGCACGGACGCGTCGTAGATGGGCATCTGCTCGCCCGTCGGCTGAAGCATCGTGACGCCGCCCTCCGTGCCGGGCGCGAGCAGGTTCTTGATGCGGACGTTGGCGAACGTGCCGCGCACCATCACCTGATGGTTCCCGCGGCGCGAGCCGTATGAGTTGAAGTCCTGCTGCTCGACGCCGCGCAGCAAGAGGTAACGGCCGCCCGGCGTCTTGGCCTTGATGGCGCCCGCGGGGCTGATGTGGTCGGTCGTCACGGAGTCCCCGAAGACCGCGAGCGGGCGCGCGCCGAGGATGTCGCAGAAGCTGCCCGGCTCCATGCTGAACTTCTCGAAGTAGGGCGGCTCTTGGATGTAGGTTGACTGCGGGTCCCACTGGTAGACCTCGCCCGTCACCGAGGGGATGTCGTTCCAGAGCGGGTTGTCCTCGGCGAAGTCGCTGTAGAGCCTGCGGTAAGTCTCGGGGTCGGTCGCGGCGCCCAACGCCTCGCCGACCTCTTCGAGCGTCGGCCAGATGTCGCGCAGGAAAACGTCCTCGCCCTTCTCGCCTTTACCCAGCGGCTCGTTGTTCATGTCGATGTTGACCCGGCCGGCGAGCGCGAAGGCGACGACGAGCGGCGGAGACATCAGGAAGTTGGCGCGCACCGACTGGTGAACGCGCGCCTCGAAGTTGCGGTTGCCCGAAAGCACAGAGGCGGTGACGAGGTCGTGCTCGTTGATGACGTTCTCAATGCGCGGGTCGAGCGGGCCGGAGTTGCCGATGCAGGTCGTGCAGCCGTAGCCGACCGTGTTGAAGCCGAGTTGGTCGAGGTACTGCTGCAACCCGGTCTTCTGGTAGTACTCCGTCACCACGCGCGAGCCGGGCGCGAGCGAGGGCTTGACGGTCGGCGGGACTTTCAACCCGCGCTCGACCGCCTTCTTCGCCAGCAAGCCCGCGGCGAGCATCACGCCCGGGTTCGAAGTGTTCGTGCAGGAGGTGATGGCCGCGATGACCACGTCGCCGTGGCCGAGTTCGGCCTTGCCGTTGGGCTGGATGACGAACTCCGCGGTCTTCTCCTCGAAGTCCACGCGGTCGGGCGTCGGGCGGTTGTTCATCATCTCGAACTCGGACGTGGCGCTCGTGTTCTTCTCGCTGCGCGAGCCGAGGCTCCCGACCGTCTCGGTGGCGACGACGTGCGGCGCGGACTCCTGCTCCTGCCCGCCCCCGCCCGAGTGCAGGGCGCCGGGCAGTACGGGCAGAGCGCGCGCGACCTCGTGCACCTCCCTGCTCAGGTCAACGTGGTAGCGCTCGCCGAGCCGTTCTTCGGGGCGGTTGTAGCCGTTCTCGCCGACGGGCTTGCGCAGAAGGTCATCGAACTTGTCCTTGAGCCCCGAAAGCTCTATGCGATCCTGCGGGCGCTTCGGCCCGGCGACGCTCGGCTCGATGGTCGAGAGGTCGAGGTCGAGCGTCGTGCTGTAGTCGATCTCGCCCGCGCGCGGGATGCCGAAGAGTCCCTGCGCCTGATAGTAGGCGCGGAAGATTTCGACCTGCTCCTCGTCGCGCCCCGTCGCCAGAAGGTACTCGCAGCACTTCTCGTCCACGGGGAAGTAGCCCATCGTCGCGCCGTACTCGGGCGCCATGTTGCCGATGGTCGCGCGGTCCGCGACCGGGATGCTGGCCGCACCCTCGCCGTGGAACTCGACGAACTTGCCGACGACCTTCGCCTTCCTCAACATCTCGGTCACGCGCAGCACGAGGTCGGTCGCCGTGACGCCCTCCCTCAAACTTCCCGTCAGGTTCACGCCGACCACGTCGGGCGTCAGGATGTAGACGGGCTGGCCGAGCATCGCGGCCTCGGCCTCGATGCCGCCGACGCCCCAGCCGACGATGCCGAGCCCGTTGATCATCGTCGTGTGCGAGTCGGTGCCGACGAGCGTGTCGGGATAGTAGACGCCGTCCTTCTCCATCACGCCGCGCGCGAGGTATTCGAGGTTGACCTGGTGGACGATGCCGATGCCGGGCGGAACGACGTTGAAGCTTTCGAACGCCTGCATGCCCCACTTGAGGAACTGGTAGCGCGAGCGGTTGCGGCGGAACTCGGTCTCCATGTTGAGCCGCAGCGCTTCCGCCGAAGACCAGAAGTCCACCTGCACCGAGTGGTCGATGACTAAATCGACGGGGACGAGCGGCTCGATGATCTTCGGGTCGCGCCCCATGCGCTGCACGGCCGAGCGCATCGCGGCGAGGTCGACGAGCAGGGGGACGCCGGTGAAGTCCTGCAAGAGCACGCGCGCCACGCTGAAGGGTCGCTCGGGGGGGCGCGCGGCGACCGCCGGCCAGTGGGCGTGGGGGCCCACGTCCGACTCCTCGACGACCTTCTCGTCGTAGTTGCGCAGGACGCTTTCCAGCACGACGCGGATCGAGACGGGCAGGCGCGAGACAGGCCCGACGCCCCCCTTCTCCAACTGCGGCAGCGAGTAGAACTGCCCCGACTTCCCTTTTTCCGTGGTGAACGTTTGCAGCGTGTCGAAGAGGTTGTGTGACATTATTCTCTCTCAAAAGAAGCTCGGCCCGGCGGACTCCACCCGCGCGCTTCTCCCTTCGCCGGGATGCTTGAGACGGGTGAATTTCTACAGCAAGAGGTTACCCTTCATCTTAAGTTCGCCCCCCGCAATCGTCAAGCAAGCCCCTCCGCAGACACAAAAAGAAGGCGACGCCGTCCCAAGATCAGCGTCGCCTTTGACCGCTCACGAAACTTCGCACTTCGTGAGGCAGCGTCCGGCGTCCCAAACCGCCAACGCAGTAGCGGGATGTGGATCACTGAGTCCCCGCTATGAAGAGGCCCGCTTTATATACCCAAACCGCCTCCCGCGCAAGACTTTTTTTCACGCGCCGGCGACGGCTGCCTGAGAGAGCGGCAGGCGGCGTTTCGCGCTACAATGCCCTGCTAACTGACGGGTTGAAGTCGGGAGCCCGCGCCCGGGGGTTTTTGTAGCTTGGAGACAGTTCTCGTAGAAGAAAATCCGGCCTCGGCCGTCGAGCAGCCGGCGTGCCCGGAGTGCGGCGAAGCCATCCCCGAGCGCTTCTGCACGCGCTGCGGCGAGAAGCGCGTCGAAGAGCGTGACTACTCGCTCCGGCACTTCCTTGCCGAAGCGCTCAACGTCTTCGCCAACCTTGAATCCCCGATCCCCCGGAGCTTCTTCGCGCTCCTCTTCCGCCCCGGCCTCCTCACGTCCGAGTACCTCGCCGGGCGGCGCAAGCGCTACCTGAAGCCGCTGCAACTCTTCGTCTTCTGCAACGTCATCTTCTTTTTCGCGCAGCCGCTCACGGGCTTCAACACGCTGACGACGCCGCTCCGGGTTCACCTGAATAACCTCCCTTACAGCCCGGCCGTCCGCGACTTAGTGCGCGAGGCTGTGGAGCGCAAGGGCGTCACGCTCGAAGCATATGGCGCGCAGTTCGACACCACCATCCAGAATCAGGCCAAGACGCTGGTCATCCTCATGGCGCCGATGTTCGCGCTCGCCCTACTCTTACTCTACCGTCGGCGCTACTTCGTCGAGCACCTCGTCTTCGCGACGCACTTCTACGCGGTCTTCCTGCTCTTCCTCCTCGGCGTCCACTTCGCCGTCGTCCCGGTTGTGCGTGCACTGCGCTGGCTCAACGTCTTCACGAGCTTCAGCCTCGACATCCCCATCACGCTCGTCTTCCTCGGATTCTGCGGCGCCTACCTCTACGTCGCGCTGCGCCGTGTCTACGGCCAGGGCCGCGCCGCCACGCTCCTCAAATGCCTCGCCCTCGCCCTCGCCCTCCTCCTCCTCCTCCAGACCTACCGCCTCGCCCTCTTCTTCACAGCCTTCTACACGGTCTGATGTTTGCCGGTGCCTCCGGCGATTTGTTATATTTGGCGCACTTTAGCGAAGCGGGCGAAATGAGTGTGGGGTTAAGCTCGGGATCGAGATTTCTTGAGCCGTATTTTGTTTGGAGGTTGAAGGATGCCGAAGAAAAGGCCGGAGGATTTCGAGTACCTGAGTAACAACCCGGACGTGGTGCCCGACCCGGACATCGAGGAGTTCATGGAGGAGGAGATCGCGCGCGCGCCGAAAGACCCCGGCCAGTTGGCGCAACGCCTGCGCAACAACACGGCCGCCTCGCCGCAGGACTCGGGCGGCGACATCGACGCCTCCTGGGAAGACGTGAACGACAGCGGCACCGAGTCGGCCGGCGGCGATAACCCCACCCCCGACCAGTCCGATGTCGAAGAGAACGCCCACGCCGTCGGGGTCAACTTCGAGGACAACCAGGAGCTAGACCTCCACGACCAGCTCGAACGCCGCGACCGCCGCCGCTTCGAGCTCGACCCGCGCTCGAAGACCGAAGACGATACGATATAAAACCCGTAAACCGTAAACCGTGAACCGTGACAAGAGAAGACGCGTTCTTCCTCTTGTCGCGGTTCACGGTTTACGGCTATTTAAAGTTTGCGCGGGGTTCGAGGGTGGCGCGTTTGATGACGATCTTTTGGGCGGGGCGCTCGGGGTGCTCGGGGCGGGTGGGGGCGCCGGCGATGGCGTCGGCGTTGCTCATGCCGTCGATAACTTTGCCGAAGACGGTGTACTGCGCGTCCCACTGCGGCACGCGGCGGAGCGTGAGGTAGAACTGGCTGTTGGCGGAGTTGATGTCCTGCGCGCGCGCCGCGCCGACGATGCCGCGGTCGAAGGGGATGTCGCTGAACTCCGCCGGCACGTCCTCGTAAGGCGAGCCGCCGAGGCCGTCATTCGAAGGGTCTTCGTCCTTCGAGTTCGGGTCGCCGCCCTGGACGACGCCCGCGCGCGGGTTGACGCGGTGGAAGGCCGTGCCGTTGTAGAAGCCTTCCCGGACGAGCTGCTTGAAGCGCGCGACCATCAGCGGCGCGACGTTCGGGTAAAGCTCGATGACGACGCGGCCGTAAGAGACGCCGCCCGACTCGACTTCGAGTACGACCGCCACCGCGTCCGGCTCAGGCTTCACGCCCCGCTTCACGCTCGCCCCGCCCGGCGCTTCCGCCTCGTCGTAGACCTTCTCCTGTGTCCCGCGGCCGAACTTGTACGTGATGAACGACAGGGCGGTTACCAGTAACAATACAATCAGTATGATTAGCGTCTTTGGCTTGGGCACTCTAAGCTCTCCGGTGTCCGGCTCGTCTTCTCAAAATTTCAAGTTCGAGATTAGAAAAGCTTCCTGCTGTCTATCAGTATCGTCACGGGGCCGTCGTTGACCAACTCGACCTCCATCATCGCCTGAAAACTCCCGGTCTCGACGCGCGCGCCGCGCGCAACTTCGGCGCCGAGGGCATCGGCCTGTGCCGCAC
>CAXTSK010000183.1:6605-9015 GCA_964246655.1 uncultured Pyrinomonadaceae bacterium | reverse complement strand
ACCAACGTCTGGCTGCAACCGCTCGCCGGAGGGAAGCCGGTGCAACTGACAACCTTCACCTCCGACAACGTCGCCTCCTTCGACTGGTCGCGCGACAACCGCCTCGTCGCCACCCGCAGCGTCGAGACGACGAGCGTCGTCCTCATCAAAGACTTCCGCTAAGTGAGCTTTCAACACAGCTTCTCTTAGCTGTGCCCGAGCTGTGTCTCCGTGTCTCTGTGGTTAATTTTCGCCCGGGCCAAGGCGACCGTGTGGATGAAAACGGCGGCGATGATGATGGCGCCGCCGAGGACGGCCCAGTTCGAGGGGCGCTCGCCGAGGAAGAGGAAGACCCAGACGGGGCTGAGCATCGGCTCGATGTAGCCGACGACGCCCGCGTCGAGCGAGCGCACGCCGCGCGCCATCCCCAGGGTGAAGAGCGTGTAGGCCAACCCGAGCTGCACGACGCCGAGGTAGAGGACACACAACACGTCCTTCGTCGTCAAATCCCCCGCGACCGGCACGAAGTGGGGGAGCGTGACGAGGCAGAGCAGCAGGTTCCCGTAGATGACGGACGACGCGCGGTTGACGCCGCTCGCGCGCGGGTGCCGAAGCGACAGGATGAAGAGCGCGAAGCAGACGCCCGAGGCGAGCGCCGTCAAATTCCCTTCAACGTCCTGCGGCCTGAGCTGCCCGACGAAGAAGAGCGACATGCCCGCGACGCACGCCGCCACGACGAACACGTCCGCGCGCCGGAACCGCTCCTTGAAAAGGAGTGGCTCAAGCACGAGCATGTAAACCGGCGCGGTGTACTGTAGGAAGATGGCGTTGGCCGCGGTCGTCAGCTTGTTCGCCATCACGAAGAGGAGCAGCAGCGCCGCGTAGAGCACGGACGAGACGAGTGTCAAGCCGTTCAGACGGAACCCCTCGCGCCGCGTCAGCACGGCGACCGTCACGGCCGCGAAGAGCGAGCGACCGAACGAGAGCTGAAAGGCGTCGAGCGGCGTCGCCTTCATGAAGAGCCCGCCCGTGCTCCAAAGGAGCGCCGCCGCCAGCACGAAGAAAATCGGCGGCACGCCGCCCGCCGTCGCTTCTCTTCCCTTCACGCGCCCCCCAGAAGCTTCCCCGCCGCGTAGCCGGCGAAGACCAACAGCAGCCCGAGCAGGTTCGACGCGACGACGTTGAGCGCGGCGAAGCCGACGCGCCCCTCGCGCAGCAGCGCGAACGTCTGCAAGCCGTAAGACGAGAAGGTCGTGAAACCGCCGAGCAGCCCGACGAAGACCGCGGCGCGCGCGGTCTCGCCGAACGCCTGGCGCTCCTGCATGAGGTGGAAGAGGAGGCCGGCGGCGAAGCAGCCCAGGAGGTTGACGGCGAGCGTGCCGAAGGGGAACGCCTCGCCGTAGCGCCGCGCGACGACGCCCGACAGCCAGTACCGGCAGAGCGTGCCCGCGAGGCCCGCGAGGCCGACGAGCATGATTCTCAGCATCCGCCGATTTAAGCATTAACGCGCGCGGTTTGAAAACCCGCGCGCCCGGGACGGCCGCCCCGTCGTACAGCCTTACGTCTCGTGTTAACATCTAAGTTGACGGCGCGCGAACAAGGGCGCGCGCCGGTCGGTTTTGAACCCTTCAAAGAAGGATTTGAGATGAAAGACTTTCAGTCGCGGAATCAACGTTTCGAGCAGCAACAGGGCTGGCAGCAGCCGGGCGCGTGGGGCAGCTACGGCGTCGAGACGGCGGCGCGCGCCTCAGTCGCCGAGCGGATGGGCTTCGTCCGCAAGGTCTACGCGCTCTTCTTCGCGGCGACGCTCTTCGCCGTCGCGGGCGTCGGCGCGGGGTTGATGTACCCGCCGATCATGTACGCCGTCATGGCGCACCCCTGGATCAGCATCATCGTGCTGTTCGGCGGCGTGATGGGCGCACAGGCGGTGCGGCTCGTGCCGGGCGTCAACCTGCTCGCGCTCTTCGCGTTCACGGCGTTCACGGGCGTCTTCATCTCGCCGCTCATCGCCATCTACACGCAGATGAACCCGGCCTCCATCTGGCAGGCGGGGCTGCTGACGGTCGGCATCTTCGGGGGCTTGACGGCCTACGTCTTCGTCTCGAAGAAGGACTTCAGCTTCCTGCGCGGGATGATGTGGACGGGCCTGATCGTGGTCATCCTGGCGGGGCTGCTGAACGTGTTCATCGTGGGTTCGAGCGCGCTGGCGTTCGCCATCTCGTGCGCGGCGCTGCTGCTCTTCTCGGGCTTTGTGCTCTACGACACGTCGAACATCATCCGGCGCTACCCCGTGAACGAGTACGTCGCCGGCGCGCTCTCGCTCTACCTCGACGCCTTCAACATCTTCCTCGCGCTGCTGCGGATACTCAACGCCGGGCGCAGGTAGGTCTTAAAACAGAACCGGCGCGGGCACAAATAGAAAGGGTCTGCG
>CAXTSK010000183.1:0-6595 GCA_964246655.1 uncultured Pyrinomonadaceae bacterium | reverse complement strand
CCCCCCCATCACCGTCCCCCGGTTCTGTTTATTTAGAAGTCGAACTTAATCGCCAGCTGCAACTGGCGCGGCGTCGCGAAGGTCGTCGTGCCGGAGGCGGGCGAGGAGAAGGTGCGCGGCGTGCCGAAGGCCGTCAAGAAGGCCACGGGGTCGAGCCGGCCCGTGGGGACGTTGTTGATGGTCAGCGCCGTGAAGTTGTAGATGGTGTTGTTGACCGTCACCACGTTGGCGCGGTTGAAGACGTTGAAGGCTTCAAGGATGAGGCGCAGGCGCACCGTCTCGTTGAAGTGTATGTTGCGCGTGACGCGCGCGTCGAACTGGTAGACGGAGGGCGTCGTGTACTGGTTGCGCACGGTGCCCGGCAGACGGTCGTTGGCGCGGTTGCCGTCGCGGTTCGGGTCGTTGCCGACGAGCGCCGAGTAGGGCGAGCCCGACTGCGCCTGCACGATGCCGGAGAGCGTGTAGTCGCTCAGCAGCGTCCGCACGAAGGGGTTGTCACTCCACTTGATGCGGCCGATCTCGTAGACGGGGCTGAAGACGAAGCGGTGGCGCAGGTCGGTGTCCGAGCGCGCGTAGTCGGCGCCGACGACGACCGTCGTCTGGTCGGGGCGGTCGTCATGCGCGCGCGAGTAAGTGTAGGCGGCGATGAACTGGAAGCCGCGCGTGAAGCGCTGCGTCGCCTGGAAGGCCAGCCCGTTGTAGAGCGAGCGCGCGGCGCTCTCGAAGACGCTGATGCGGGCGTAGGAGGCGCCCGAAGCGCGCGAGATGGGGCGCGCCGTCGGGAAGCGTAGGAAGGTGAACGACTGCGTGCCGTCCTGCGTCGGGAAGGTCTGCGCGACCGGCGCGGCGAGGTTCACGTCGCGCGTGCGCGTCAGGTGGACGCCCTTGTAGAAGAGATACGTGGCCGAGAGGCTCAGCCCCTTCGTCAGCTCGCGCTCGACGCCGAGCCGCCCCTGCTCGACGTAGGGCTGCACGTAGTCGGGCGCGAAGTAGTAGAGGCTCGGGCTCGCGCCCCCGACGGCGGGCGGCGCCGTCAGGACGTTCGGGTAGGTCAGGCCGAGCGTGGCGAGTTGCGCGGCACTCAGGGTGACGCCGGTGACGTTGATGCCGTTCTGCGAATGCGCGGTGCCGAGCACGATGGCCGGCGTGCGCGCGTAGAAGAGGCCGAAGCCGCCGCGGAAGACCGTCTTCTCGTCGGGCGAGTAGGAGAAGCCCGCGCGCGGCGCGAGGTTGTTCTTGTCCCGCGGACAGTTGCCGGTGTTGATGCCGTTGTTGAGAAGGAGCGTGTCGGGGTTCGTCACCGGCGGGCAGGCCAAAGCCGCGTAGTCGTAGCGCGCGCCGAGGTTGAGCGTGAGCTTCGGCGTGACGCGCACGTCGTCCTGCGCGTAGAAGGCGTACTCGGAGAGGTTCGGCTCGGTCGTCCCGCCGGTCGTGCTGGCGCCCGCGAAGTTCTGCGTGTACGAGACCGGGAGGTTGCGCGCGAACGCCTGGTAGCCGTTCAGCGTCGTCGTGGGCGCCAGCGGGTCGGCGATGTTCGAGAAGGTGTAGGAGCCCGAGAAGAGGCCGGGGAAGAAGTTCAAGACGCGGTCGAAGTTGAAGTCGAGGCCGAACTTGTAGTTGCTGCGGCCCGAGACGAGCGAGACGTTGTCGATCAGTTGGAAGCGCTTGATGGTCGTCTCGCGCGGGCTGAAGTTGTTGCGGCCGATGTTGAGGTTGCCGGAGCCCGTGTTGATGACGGCCTCGGGCGTGTCGGCGTTAGCCTCGCCCGGCTCCTTGTCGCGCGCGAGTTGGAAGCGGAACTCGTTGACGACCGTCTTGGTCAGCACGGAGGAGAGACTGCCGCTGAAGGTGTCGCTCTTCACCAGACTGTCGCCCGAATGCTCCTCGGCCGAGAGCGGCCCGTTGTTCTCGTTGTTCCGACCCGTGAACCCTTGATGGTTGTAGCGCAAGCTGAGCTGGTTGCTCTGGTTCAGCGAGATGTCCGACTTGCCGAGGAACACGTCCTGGTTGCGGCCGACCTGGTAGTTGTCGAGCTTCGGCAGAAGTAGCGCCTGCGCCGCGGCGGGCGCGGCCGCGAGGTTCGGCACGTCGAGCACCTGCGGGATGTCGGAACGCTGGCCGTCGTAGCTGAAGAAGAAGAACGCCTTGTTCTTGACGATGGGGCCGCCGACGCGCCCGCCGAACTGGTTGATGCGTGAGGGCGGGCGCTTGTTGGGCTGGCCGCGGCGGAACTGGTTGGCCTTCGTGACGGGGTCGTTGGCGTTCAGCGACTCGTCGCGCAGGTACTCGAAGAGGCCGCCGTGGAACGCGTTCGTGCCCGACTTGGTGACGACGTTGATGACGGCGCCGCCCGCGCGGCCGAACTCCGCCGAGAAGCCGTTCTGGTTGACCTGAAACTCCTGCACCGACTCTTCCGAGAACTGATAGGGCGGCCGCACGCCGCCGCGCCCGAGCGCTTGCCCGAAGAAAGTGTTGTTGTTATCGACGCCGTCCACCTGAAGACTGTTCAAAGTTCCGCGCTGGCCGCCGACCGAGAGGTCGCCGCCGCGCGGGTCGCGGATGACGCCGGGCGAGAGCGTGGCGAAGTCCTGGAAGTTGCGGCCGTTGATGGGGAGGTTCTGGATGGAGCGCTCGTTGATGGTCGTCGCCACAGACGTGCGCGTCGTCTCGACCGTCGGCGGCTCGGCTGTGATGAGCACCGTCTCCTTGACGCCGCTCGCCGCGAGGTTCAGGTCGAGCGAGGTCTTGCTGCCGACGGTCACCTGGACGGCGCTCGCCCCGACCTTGTTGAACCCGTTGGCCGTCGCCTCGACGGAGTAGGTGCCCGGCGGGAGCAGGATGATGCGGTAGTTGCCGTCGCCGTCGGTGTTGGCGGTGCGCTCGAAGCCGGTCGCCTCATTCCGGGCGGTGACGGCGGCGTTGGGGACGACCGCGCCGTTGGGGTCGAGCACGCGCCCCTCGATGTCGCCGGTCGTCGCCTGCGACTGCGCGAAGGCGTTAAGGGTTGAGAAGGCGAGACACAAACACAGCACGGCGAGCCGCGCGAGAACAGGGGGAATTCTCTTCGACATGGATTTCCTCTTTCGGGTTGACGTTCGCAGGTTTTCTGGCAAGGGCCGACCGCGGGTGCGAAGCGAGATAGTAAGGCGGCCGCGCGGCGGCGGTCAAGGAGGACGGCCTTTCGGAGAAAAGTATTGACAGCGAAATTGTATGGTGTATAGTAACAACATACAATTCAAGGGGCGGAGGCGACGGCCATGTTCATCACCATCGACGAAGCGGACGCGAGGCCCATCTACGTGCAGGTGGCCGAGGAGATCAAGGCGCTCATCGCGCGCGGCGAGCTGGCCCGTGGGGCGCAACTCCCGCCCGTGCGCCAGCTCGCGGCCGACCTCGGCGTCAACCTGAACACCGTGGCGACTGCCTACCGCGAGCTGCAAGGCGAGGGGCTTCTGTCCATAAGGCACGGGGCGGGCGCGGTCGTCGCGTCGCGCACCGCGCGCGACAAGAGCGAGGAGGAGTTGCGCAAGCCTTTGCGCGCCGCGCTGACGGGGCTGGTGCTGGCCGGACTCCCGCGCGTGGAGATCATGAACCTGGTGCAGAGCGAGTTGCGGGCTCTGCTGAAAGGGGCGAAGTGAGATGGGCGACGATCAGACTGCTGCAATCGGACTGCTCGTGGCGGAGGTGTTGGTGCTGGCGCTCTTCGTGTGGCTGCCGGTGATGCGGGGCGAGCGCGCCTTCTTCGGCGTGCGCGTGGACGAGGAGACGTACCGCGGCGAGGGGCGGCGTGCGCTGCGCCGCTACTGGCAGACGCTCTTCGGCGTCTTCGTCCTGACGGGCGCGCTCGGCTACTACGCCTCGGCGAGTTTGGGGAAGCCGGTCTTCTCCGCGCTGGCGACGCTGGGGACGACGGCCGCGGCGTTCCTCGTCTACGCGCGTTACGCGCGGCAGGTGCGGCCGTTCGCGGTCGCGGGCGGCGCGACGCGCTTCGCCTCGTCGGTGCGGACGCGGCGGCTGGACGACTACACGCACCTCTGGGTCGAGGCGTGCGTCGTGCTGTTCACGCTCGCGTCGTTCGGCGTGCTCGCGCACTTCTACCCGCGGCTGCCGGAGATGCTGCCCGTGCACTGGAACGCGTCGGGTGAGGTAGATCGCTGGTCGCGCAAGTCGCTCTCGTCGGTCTTCTTCCTGCCCGCGCTCGGCCTCTACCTGCAAACGTTCTTCCTCGTGCTCAAGCGCGACCTTGTGCAGGCGAAGATGACTTTGCCGGCGACGAACACGGAAGAGTACCTGCGCGGCAAGGAGAGGTTCCTGGCGGCGAACATGCACCTGATCGACCTCGCGCGCGCGACGGTCGCGGCGCTCTTCTTCGCCATCGCGCTGCTGGCGGTCTTCACCGCACTGCCGGAGTTCAAACGCTACGAGACGGCCGCAATCGCCGGCGTCCTGTCGTCGGCCGGCGTGCTGCTGTTGGGCATGGGTTACTTCCTCTGGCGGATGGTGGCCGTCAACCGCGGGCTGGACGAGCTGACGGGCGAGGAGTACGTCCAGAGGGCGGATGAGGAGGAGCACTGGCGGCACGGCGGGCTGACCTACTACAACCCCGAAGACCCCGCGCTCGTCGTCGAGAAGCTGACGGGCATCGGCTACACGCTCAACCTCGCGCACCCGGCTATCCGCTACCGGCTGGCGCTCATGCTGGGGATTCCGCTCTTCGTGGTGTGGGCGCTCTTCAACCTGTGACCCGCGGGCGCGGGCGAATAACGTCGAAGAGGCGGCGCAGGCCCGAGGTCTGCAAGAGGCTCATCACGCCCATGTAGCCGTAGCCGAAGCAGAAGAGTGACAGGAAAGGGATGGTGCCCCACATCCCCATGTGCGCGGCGTAGGCGATGGCGAGGAGGAAGTAGGCGGCGAACGAAAGCTCGAAGGCCGGGAGCCAGCCGCGGCCGCGCCTGTACTTCTTGCGCTTCCACGTCGCGTCGCCGCCGCCCTCGACCTTGTACTTCGGCGTGCGCACGAACTCGGTCTTGATGCGGAGCAGAGCTTCGAGCACCGCGCGCGCGTTCGAGAAGGCCAGGCCGATGCCGAGCCCCATCACGAGCGGCAGGTGGAGGAGTCTCTTTCTCGCTTTCGGGCCGTCGAGATACCAGATGGCCGTGCCGTAGAAGAGCACGACCGACGCGGTCGAGAAGAAGAGCAGCGGCAAGTCCAGCAACATCAAGTGCTGAAAGCCCTGATTGTATCTGACGAGCAGCAGGGGAAACTGCAACAGGCTCGTCAGAATCATCAAGGGGTAGCTGACGTTCCCCGTCAGGCGGAAGAACATCTCAAGCTTCACGCGCGCGGGCAGACTCGAACGCAGGATGCGCGGGTAGAGTTTGAGCGCGACCTCGGTCACGCCCTTCGCCCAGCGGCGCTGCTGCGCCTTGAACGCATTAATTTCGACGGGCACCTCGGACGGCGCGTCCTCGTCCAAAAGATAGACGAAACGCCACCCCATCAACTGCGCGCGGAAGGAGAGGTCCGTGTCCTCCGTCAAGGTGTCGTGCTGCCACCCGCCCGAAAGCTCAATCGCCCTGCGCCGCCAGAGGCCCGCCGTGCCGTTGAAGTTGAAGAAACCGCCCGTGCGATTCCTCACCGTCTGCTCGACGACAAAGTGGCCGTCGAGGAGGATGGTCTGAAGGCGCGTCAATAAATTGTAAGAGCCGTTGATGTGCGACCAGCGCATCTGCGCGCAGCCGACGAGCGGGTCGGTGAAGAAGTGGACGAGCTTGCGTAGACAGTCGGGGCGCGGGACGAAGTCGGCGTCGAAGATGGCGGCCAGCTCGCCCTTCGCCGTCCTTAAACCGTGTTCGAGCGCGCCGGCCTTGAAACCCGTGCGGTCTTCGCGGTGGATGTAAGAGATGTCGAAGCCTTCGGCGCGGTAGCGCTCGACAGCGCGCGCCGCGGTCTCGCGCGTCTCGTCGGTCGAGTCGTCGAGCACCTGAATCTCAAAACGGTCGCGCGGGTAGTCTATCGCCGTGACGGCGGCGAGCAGGCGTTCGATGACGTAGACCTCGTTGAAGAGCGGGAGTTGCACGGTGACGCGCGGCAACTCCGATTCGGCGAAGAGCGCCTTCGGCCGGGGCTCGACCTTGCGGTAGCGCCAGAAGTCCACGACCTGCTTGATGCGGTAGGCGCCGTAGAGCGAGAGCAGGAAGAGGACGGCGAAGTAGACGGAGAGCACCGTCCAGTCGAAGGCGTCGAGGCGGTAGAGCGGGCTGATGTTCTGGGCCGTCTTGGCGACGGCCTCCTCGACGTACTGGCGGAAGAGCGGGTCTGCGGCGAGCGGCGGCTGGCTGGCGAAGGCTGCGGTCATCTTCTCTGGTCTCGTGCCGACACGGCGTAGGCCCGGCAGCCCGCGCAAACGACGAACGGCGCGCCCGAACCAGCCGCGCCGCCCGCTTGGATGCACGGATTGTAGCCGAAGGTACGCCGGAAGAACAGTAGGCAGTAGGCAGCGGGCAGTAGGCAGTCGCTCCGCGTTTAGGACGTTGAGGAGTTAACCTCAAGTCTCCAACACCGGCGCTTTTAACTGCCTACTGCCCGCTGCCTA
>CAXTSK010000182.1:0-9053 GCA_964246655.1 uncultured Pyrinomonadaceae bacterium | reverse complement strand
ATTGCGGCGCTTGCGGGGCTCGTCCCCGCCGTGCGCGTCGGTGGCACAGTCCTCTTCCGCGAGCGCGACATCACGAAGACGAACGCGCGCGAGCGCTACGAGATGGGCATCGCGCATGTCCCCGAAGACCGGCACCGGCGCGGCCTGCTGCTCGACTTCGATTTGTCAGAGAACTCCATCCTCGGGCTCCACTACCGCAAGCCGGCCGTTTCGATGAGCCCGCTCTTAGACCTGTCGGGCATCCGCGCGCGCGCGCAACAACTCATCAGCGACTTCGACGTGCGTCCGGCGAACCCCGATTTGCCCGCGCGGGCGCTTTCTGGCGGCAACCAGCAGAAGCTCATCATCGGCCGCGAGTTCGGCCTGAACCCGAAGCTCCTGCTCATCTCGCAGCCGACGCGCGGCGTGGACATCGGCGCCATCGAGTTCATCCACCGCAAGCTCGTCGAGCTGCGCGACGAGGGCTGCGCCATCCTCCTCGTCTCCGCGGAACTCGAAGAGGTCACCTCGCTCGCCGACCGCCTGCTCGTCTTCTACCACGGCCGCATCGTCGGCGAGGTTGACCCGAAGCAGGCCACGCAGGAGGAGATCGGCCTCCTCATGACGGGGGGAGAAAATAGACAGTAGTCAGTAGCCAGTAGCGCTCCGCGCTGCGGTCATTGACGCTGAAGCCTCGACGTTTCAACTCCGGGTTTTTCTACTGTCTACTGACTACTGTCTACTGACTACTTGAAACCCATGAAACTTCTCCGCGAACTCCTTTTCCCCGTCATCGCCGTGCTGGTGGCGTTCGTCGTGGGGGGCGTCATCGTGTGGGTCATCGGCGACAACCCGTTCGAGGTCTACGGGCTGTTGCTGGGGAGCGCTTTAACGTGGCCGGACGGCATCGGCTACACGCTCTTCTACGCGACGCCGCTCATCTTCACGGGCCTCGCCGTGGCCGTCGCCTTCCGCTGCGGGCTCCTGAACATCGGCGCGGAGGGGCAGCTCTACGTCGCCGCGTTCGCGTGCGCGTGGGTCTCGATAAAACTCGGCGGGACTGTCATCAAGGGCTTCGACGGTGCCCCCATCACGTACGGCGGCGTGAGCCTGCCCGCGGTGGTGCTGGTGCCTCTGGCAATTGGGACGGCGATTGTCGTCGGCGGGGCGTGGGGCGCGATCCCGGGGTGGCTCAAGGCGCGGTTCGGGGCGCACGAGGTCATCACGACCATCATGATGAACTTCATCGCCGTCTCGCTCGTCAGCTACTTCACGCAGTACTACTACAAGGCGCCGGGCGACCCCATCATGGAGAGCGTCCCCGTCGGCGAGTCGGCGCACATCCCGCGCCTCGGCGCGTTCGTGCCGGGGTTGCCGGAACGTCTGCCGCTCAACGTCGCGTTCCTTTTGGCGATACTGGCGTGCGCGCTCGTCTACGTCTTCCTGTGGCGGACGAAGTGGGGCTACGAGATACGCGCGACGGGGGCGAACCCGTCGGCGGCGGAGTACGGCGGCATCAGCGTGCGCAAGCAGATCGTGCTGGCGATGGCCGTGTCGGGCGCGCTCGCCGGGATGGTCGGCATCAACGAGGTGCTCGGCTATCGCTACCGCTACTACCACGAGTTCTCGGCCGGCTACGGGTTCACGGGCATCGCCGTGGCGCTGCTCGGGCGCAACCACCCGGTCGGCGTCTTCCTCGCGGCGCTGCTCTTCGGCATGCTCATCCGCGGGGGCATCTTCGTGGATGCCTTCTCCGAGCACGTTACCAAAGACCTCGTCGAGGTCTTGCAGGCCATCGTCATCCTCTTCGTCGCCGCCGAAGCGCTCTTCCGCGGCCCGTTCGGCCGCTTCGGCCTACTGAAGAGGTCGAAAATATGAACGACATCTTCAACGTCAACCTTCTCCTCTCGGCCATGCGGCTGGCGACGCCGCTGCTGCTGGCGGCGCTCGGCGGTCTGTTCTCGGAGCGCGCGGGCGTCATCAACATCGCGCTCGAAGGGTTGATGCTAGCGGGCGCGTTCACGGCCGCCGCGGTGACGTGGTACGCGGGGAGCCCCTGGGTGGGGCTCGTCGCGGCGGTGCTGGCGGGGGTGGCGATTGCGGCCGTCCACGCCGTCGCGTGCATCCGCTACCGCGCCGACCAGGTCGTCACGGGCACGGCCATCAACATCCTGATGTTGGGCGTGCCGGCGCTGCTGAGCGGCGCCTTCTTCCTCTCGTCAGGCTCGACGCCGCAGGTGCCGAAGGAGCAGTTGATCCCCTGGACGCCCATCGTCATCGCCGCCCTGCTCGTGCCGCTGACCTACTACGTGCTCTACTACACGCCGTTCGGGCTGCGCCTGCGCGCGGTGGGCGAGAACCCGGAGGCGGCCGACGCGGCGGGCGTGAGCGTCAATCTGATGCGCTACGCGGCGGTGCTCCTCTCGGGCGCGCTCGCAGGCATCGGCGGCGCCTACCTCTCCATCGGACAGTCGTCGCTGTTCACCAGAAACATGACGGCCGGCCGCGGCTTCATCGCGCTCGCCGCGCTCATCTTCGGCAAGTGGCGCCCCGTCCAGACGATGCTCGCCTGCCTCCTCTTCGGCTTCACCGAGGCCATCTCCATCCAGTTGCAGGGCGTGCCCCTCTTCGGCGGCGAAGAGATACCGACGCAGTTCGTCCAGATACTCCCCTACGTGCTGACCATCGTCGTCCTCGCCGGCTTCATCGGCACCTCGCGCGCCCCCCGCGCCCTCGGCATCCCGTACCAGAAGGAGAAGTGAGCGGTGAGCAGTAAGCAGTGAGCAGTAGCCAGTCGGCAGCCAAGAGTAGTAAATTAGTCACGCGCGATAATCCATCAAATCATTTAAGGTAGACGGTAAACGGTTCTTACTGCTTACTGCTCACTGCTTACTGCTTACTCCAATGGCTCTCTCGCTCAGGCCCGAACACCTTAAGCGCTACAAGGACATGGCGATGCTGCTGATGCGCTACGGCCGCGCCGACCTCGTCCGCAGCGCGGGGCTCGACGAGGCCATCGAGGGCTCACAGCCCGACGCGCAGGTCGCGCCCGAGAAGCTGGAGAACCTGTCCGCCGACGTGGAGCGGATGGGGCCGACTTTCATCAAGCTCGCACAGCTCCTCTCGACGCGCGCAGACCTCCTGCCTCAGCCCTACATCGAAGCCCTCACGCGCCTCCAAGACAAGGTCGAGCCGTTTCCCTTTACCGAAGTCGAGCAGATCGTCGCGACCGAGCTGGGCGTGCGCATCTCGAAGGCGTTCTCGTATTTCGAATCAAATCCCATCGCCGCCGCCTCGCTCGGCCAGGTGCACCGCGCGGCGCTGCGCGACGGCCGCGAGGTCGTCGTCAAGGTGCAGCGGCCCGGCATCCGCGAGGAGATGTCGAAGGACATGGACGTGCTCTCCGACATGTCCGCCTTCCTCGACTCGCACACCGAGGCGGGCCGCAAGTACGAGTTCACGCCGCTCCTCGAAGAGTTCCGCAAGAACCTTCTGCGCGAGCTGGACTACCGGCTTGAGGCGCGCAACCTCGTCATCTTCGCCAACAACCTGCGCGAGTTCGACCGCCTCGTCGTGCCGCAGCCCGTGGACGACTACACCACGTCGCGCGTGCTGACGATGGACTACATCAGCGGCAAGAAGATCACGAGGCTCTCGCCGCTCGCCAAGATCGACATCGACGGCTACCAGCTCGCGCAGCACCTCTTCCAGGCGTACCTCCACCAGATTCTCATCGACGGCTTCTTCCACGCCGACCCGCACCCGGGCAACGTCTTCCTCACCGACGACCGCCGCATCGCCCTCATCGACCTCGGCATGGTCGCGCGCATCGCGCCGCGCCCGCAGGAGAACCTGATTCAGCTGCTCCTCGCCATCAGCGAGGGCAAGGGCGACGAGACGGCCGACGTGACCATCAAGATGGGCGAGGCCAAGGCGGGCTTCGACGAGAAGGCGTTTCGCCGCGCCGTCGCCGACCTCGTCTTAGAGAACCAGAACGCGCAGCTTGAGAACCTCGACGCCGGCCGCGTCGTCCTGCGCATCCAGCAGATCGCGGGCGGATGCGACTTCCGCCTGCCGACCGAGTTCACGATGATCGCCAAGGCGCTCCTCAACCTCGACCAGGTCGTCCACACGCTCGACCCGAAGTTCGACCCGAACTTCGCCATCCGCGCCTACGCCGACGTGATCATGGAGCGCCGGTTCAGGAAGAGTCTGTCGGCCGGCAACCTCTACGGGACGGTGCTGGAACTGAAGGAGTTCGTGGACAAGCTCCCGGGGCGCATCAACCAGCTCGTGGACACGCTGACGACGAACGGCATCCGCATCGACGCCGACGTGATCGACGAGCACAGCCTCCTCGCCAGTCTCCACAAGATCGCCAACCGCATCACGGTGGGCTTACTGCTGGCGGCGCTCATCGTCGGCGCGGCGCTGATGATGCGGGTCGAATCGACGTGGACGATCCTCGGCTACCCTGCCATCGCCATCATCTTCTTCCTGCTGGCGGCCATCGGCGCGGTCGTGTTAGTTTTCAACATCATGTTCTTCGACGAAAAGGATAAGGGCGAGCAGGACAAGTGACGCCACAGGAAAGCCAGAACCCGGAGACACTCTACGAGCGCGCCGAGCATGCCGCGCGCTCCCTCCACGCGCGGGCGGGCGAGGACGTGCGCGTCGCACTCGTCCTCGGGAGCGGGCTCGGCGCGTTCGCCGACGAGATTGAGGACGCGCAGGCCATCCCTTACTCGGAGATTCCCGGCTTCGCGCGCCCGACCGTCGAGGGGCACGCCGGCCGCCTCGTCATCGGGAAAGTCGGCGGCGTGGCCGTGGCCGCGATGCAGGGGCGCTTCCACTTCTACGAGGGCTACACGCTCGAAGAGGTGACGTACCCTATCAGAGTCCTGGGGCTGCTCGGCGCGAAGAGCCTCGTGCTGACGAACGCGGCTGGGGGCTTGAACAACTCTTACGAGCAGGGCGCGCTCATCCTCATCAGCGACCACCTGAACCTGATGGGCACGAACCCTCTGCTCGGCCGCAACGACGGGCGCTTCGGCCCGCGCTTCCCGGACATGACCGATGTCTACGACCGCGAGTACCAGGAGTCGGCCATCGTCGAGGCGCGCGAGATGGGGCTTGAGCTGAGGCGCGGCATCTACGCGGCGCTCTCGGGGCCTTCCTACGAGACGCCCGCCGAGATACGCATGCTGCGCCTGCTCGGCGCCGACGCCGTCGGCATGAGCACCGTGCCCGAGGCCATCGTCGCGCGCCAGATGGGCCTGCGCGTGCTCGGCCTCTCCTGCATCACCAACATGGCCGCGGGCGTCCTCGACAAGCCCATCAACCACGAGGAGGTCATCGAGACCGGCGAGCGCGTCCGCGAGACCTTCGCGGAGTTGTTGAGACGGGTGATACCGAAATTGCAGTAGGCAGATGGCAGTGCGCTCCGCGTTATGAACGTAGAAATATTAACCCACAGTTTTCGACGGCGGGGCTTTCAACTCCCTACTGCCGTCTGCCTACTGCCTACTGAAGAGCGGAGTGAAGCGGAGCGATGATCATAGGCATCTGCGGCGGGACAGGTTCGGGCAAAACGACGGTGGCGAACCGGATTCTTGAGTCGGTGAGCAAGGACGAGGTCGTCTTCCTTCAGCAGGACTCTTACTACCGCAACCTCGACCAGCTCCCGCTCGACATCCGCAACGTCGTCAACTTCGACCATCCGGACGCCATCGACAACGACCTCCTCATCGAGCACCTGCGCGCGCTCAAGCGGGGGCGGGCCGTCGAACTGCCGCTCTACGACTTCAAGACGCACTCGCGGCGCGAGGAGACTCTGCACGTCGAGCCGCAGCCGATCATCATCATCGAAGGCATCCTCATCTTCGCCGAGCCGCGGCTGCTCGACGAGATGGACATCAAGGTCTACGTGGACACGCCCGACGACATCCGTTTCATCCGGCGGCTCCGCCGCGACCTGGCCGAGCGCGGCCGCACGGTCGAGTCGGTCATCGAGCAGTATCTCGCCACCGTGCGGCCCATGCACACGCAGTTCGTCGAGCCCTCGAAGCGCTGCGCCGATGTCATCATCCCCGAGGGCGGCCACAACCTTGTCAGCATCGGCCTCATCTCGGGGCGCATCCGCGAGCGTCTGGCCGATACGCGCCGTACGCGCGCCGAGGGGACGGCGGTCGGCGTGGGCTTGCGCGTCGAGCAGGGAGGGTAAGTGAGTAAGGACGATCTGCAAGAGATTATTAAACTCGCGACCGACGCGCGGCAGTGCGCGCTGGCGCGCTACTCGAACTTCTGCGTCGGCGCGGCGCTCGAAGCCGAAGGCGGCGTCTACACGGGCTGCAACGTCGAGAGCGCGGCCTACGAGCAGACGATCTGCGCCGAGCGCGTCGCCATCTGGAAGGCTCTGTCCGAGGGGGAGCGTAAGTTCAAGCGCCTCTGCGTCGTCGTGGACACCGAGCGCCTGACGCCGCCGTGCGGCGCGTGCCGCCAGGTCATCTGGGAGTTCTGCGGCGACATCCCCGTCGTCCTCGCCAACCTGCGTGGCGACACCCAGACGTTCCAGATGAAGGAGCTGCTTCCGCACCCCTTCGACGCGGGCTTCCTCGAAGAGACCGGCGCCGAGCAGAAGTAGTGCCGTGACGGCCGCCGACGATTCTCTTTCCGACGGAGGGTTGTGATGCGAATCGGGACCTTCCTCCTGACGCTCCTGCTGGCGTTGACGGCCGCGGCGCAGCGGAAGAGCAAGTGGGTGCGCGTCTACACCTACGACGACGCCATCATCGAGATGGAGGAGATACAGCTCTCGTTCGGCAACTTCGGGCGCGTCAGGTTTCGCACCGTCTTCGACAAGCCGCGGCCGATGCCGGGCCGGCCCGAGTTGATGTTCAAGACGGTCGTCGAAGACTTGGAGCTTCAGTGCAAGGAGCGCGAGTACCGCCTCTCCACCGCGGTCTACCTCGACCGGAAGGGCGCGGCCGTCTACGTCTACAAGGCCAAAGGGGACGAGGACTGGGAGGAAGTGAAGACGCACATGATGCTGAAAGTCATCGACCCCGCGTGCCGGATGATCGAGAAGAAGAAACTTTAACCCCCCCTTTTATGAGCAGACATCTCCTTCGCCTATTCGTCGCCTGCGCCCTGTTCGCGCAGACCATCCTTTTCAGCCTCCCCGGTTCGGCCGCCGCGGCGCAGAGGCCGAGGCGCGTTGACTTAATCGTCAGCGGCGGGACGGTCGTGACGATGGACGCGCAGCGGCGCGTCATCGAGGATGGCGCGGTCGCGGTGGCGAACGGGCGCATCGTCGCCGTGGGGACGCGGGCCGAAGTCCTCGGGCGGTACGCCGCGCGCGAGACAATCGACGCGCGCGGCGCCGCCGTCATCCCCGGCCTCATCAACGGCCACACGCACGTCCCGATGTCTCTCTTCCGCGGCATCGCCGACGACCTCGACTTGCAGGAGTGGCTGACGAAGTACATCTTCCCCGCCGAGGCGAAGAACGTCACCGAGGAGTTCGTCCGCGTGGGCACGCAGTTGGGACTTGCCGAGATGATCCGCGGCGGCACGACCACCTACTGCGACATGTACTACTTCGAGGACGCTATCGCCGAGGAGACCGAGCGCGCGGGCGTGCGGGGGCTGCTCGGCGAGACCGTCATCGACTTCCCCGTCCCCGACAACAAGACGTGGCCCGACGCGATGCGCTACGCCGAGCGCTTCGTCGCGCGCTGGAAGGGCAACCGCCTCATCACCGCGGCCATCGCGCCGCACGCGCCCTACACCGTCTCGGAGGCGCACCTGAAGGAGGTGCGGGCCTTCTCCGACCGGACGGGCGCGCCCGTCGTCACGCACGTCGCCGAGACGCGCAAGGAGGTCGAAGACATCACGCGCGACCACGGCGCTACACCGGTCGAGTACCTCGCGCGCATCGGCTTCCTCAGCCCGCGCACGGTCGCCGCGCACACGGTGCATTTGACCGAGGGCGAGATAAATCTTCTGAAGCAGAACGGCGTCGGCTCCGTCCACAACCCGCAGTCGAACATGAAGCTCGCGTCGGGCGTCGCGCCCGTGCCGCAGATGTTGAGGGCGGGCGTGCTGCTCGGCCTCGGCACCGACGGCGCGGCGTCGAACAACGACCTCGACATGTGGGAGGAGATCGACACGGCGGCGAAGCTGCACAAGCTCTCGTCGGGCGACCCGAAGGTCGTCACGGCCGAGGAGGCGTTCTCGCTTGCGACCGTCGGCGGGGCGCGCGCGCTGCACATGGACGCGGACATCGGCTCGCTCGAAGAGGGGAAGCGCGCCGACCTCGTCGTCGTCGGCCTCGATTCTTTGCACCAGACGCCGCGCTACAACGTCTACTCGCACCTCGTCTACGCGACGAAGGCGTCGGACGTGCGCACGGTCGTCATCGAGGGGCGCGTCGTCATGCGCGACCGCCGCTTGCTCACCCTCAACGAGACGCTCATCAAGCAGAAGGCGCGCGCCATCCGCGAGCGCGTCACGCGCAGCCTGTCGGCTGCTGCATTGCGGAATGCAGATTTCGGATTGCGGATTGAAGGAAAATAAAAGGCACGCTTCGGTTATTCTCCCCAAATCCGCAATCCGAAATCCGCATTCCGCAATCCTCCGGGGTTGAACCGCGCGACGTGAGGGGGCATAATGGGCACCTACATTGTTGTGTGGTCTGAAGCGAGCATCGTTGCTCGCTTTTGAATTTACGGAGTTATTTATATAGTGAATTCATCGCGCCCGACATCCCCTGCCCGTCTGTCCGCAGGCATCATTCTCGTTCTGTCCCTCAGCGTCGCCGCTTCCCGCGCCCTGCAAGCGCAAACACCACAGCCCGCGCCCGAAGCACAGGTCACCGCGCAGGCCGCCGACGCGCAGCCCACGCCCACGCCCGACCCCGGCGCGGCCGAGGCCGAAGCCGTCCAGAAGCGTCTCAACCGCGCGCGCTCGCTGGCGGCCATCGGCAAGCTCGCCGCCGCCGCGACCGAGCTTGAGAACCTGCGTGCGACGACGAAGGACGAGTCGGTCAGGGACGTGGCGGCGGCGAGCTTGCC
>CAXTSK010000181.1:0-9054 GCA_964246655.1 uncultured Pyrinomonadaceae bacterium | reverse complement strand
TTTCGGGTTACTAATTTATGTTTTAAAACCCGCCCGCGGCGTTATTCAAACCGGGGGGGGGCCTCTTCGTTAGTGTTCAAGGTTGGAGGGCGTTAGTGCTTGATGGCGTCGCCCGCGTCTTCGAGCACGTCGCCGACCTTGCGCTTGGTGCCGCCCCAACCTTCTTGAAGGTCGCCCTTCAGCTTGTCGGCCGAGCCCTCGGTCTGCATGTCGTCGTCGCCCGTCAGGCGGCCGAGGCCCTCTTTGATGGAGCCCTTGGCCTGGTTATATTTGCCTTCCATCTCGTCTTTGTTCGGAACACCCATGTTCGTCAATCCTCCCTAAGTGTGTGAATGCGGGAGAGCGCGTCAACGCTCACGTCTCTGGGCTTAAAGATGGCAACCGACATGCCAGCAGCGCCCGCGGGGTGTAGGTGTTGAAGGCAGGGAAGATGTGCCCCAAGAGTTACGCGGCCCGGTCAACGACGCGGGGTCGTTTCCATACGCTGCCCGGCCTGTCTTGAGACAAGGTTGATGAATAAGAAAGAGGGCGTGCAACCTCTGTAGGTTGCACGCCCTTTGAAGGAGTGGCAGTACGTTCTTAGAACTGATACCGCACGCCGAGCTGCATCTGGAAGACCTGGCTCCCGGGGACGACGTTATTGGTCAGGATCGCGTTGGTGGCCGGGTCGCGAATCTGCAAGAAGTTCGGGTTGAAGGCAGGGCCGCCGCTCAGGCCGCAGATCTGGCTCGCCGACACGCAGAGCTGCCCGCCGCTCCCGAAGGTCGTGTTCGTGCCCGGCGCGGCCGCGGTGCCGACCAGGATGTTGGGACGGTTGAGGATGTTGAAGAACTCCGCCGAGAAGCTCAGGCGCTGTCTCTCGCTGAAGTTGAAGTTCTTCTGCACCCTCATGTCGGCGTTGTAAATCCCGCGGTTCCTCCAGAAGTTACGCGGATACTCGACGCCCGGCACCTGGAGCGGCCGGTCGTTGTTCACCGTGTCGCCGTTCAAATCCGCGCCCACGGCGGCGTTGAAAGGCTGGCCGGACTGGAGGCGGAACGCGCCCGAGACTTCGAAGCCATAAGGCAGGAAGAAGATCGGGTTCGCCATGAACTGGCTCTCGCGGTCGAGGCGGCTGCGGTAATACTCGCCCCGCAGGTCGTACGGGTTGGCGTAGGCGACGCCGCCGGAGTCGCGCTCGTTGTCGTCATCCGACAGGAGCCTGGAGAAGGTGTAGTAGGCGTTGAGCTGCACCCGCTTGCGAACCAGGCGGGCGCGGAACGTCAGGGCGCGGTAGAGCGACTTCCCGGTGGACTCGCGCAACTGCAAGGAGCCGAGCAAGCCGGAGGCCCCCGGCGCTTGAGTCGGACGCGGGCGGGTCGAGACCGCGCCGGTGGGGAAGGCTAGATTCGCCCCCGTGGCGGGGTTGATGAATCCGCCGGGCGTGGCGATGGCAATGTACGTCCGGCCGGAGGCCAGAATCTGGTCGAAGATGCCGCCGGTCGCGGCCATCGTGGCGACGTTCGCCGCCGTGTTGTTGGCGCGCAGGAAGTCCACGTACTGCTGTCCGGTCAGCGGTGCCGGGATGTTGATGTCGCGGTTGCGCTGGTTCCGGGTCGTGTGGACGTAGTCGAAGTTGACGCCGAGGACGAGGCCGCGGGCAACCTGATGCTCGACCGCGAAACCGTGCTGAACCGAGCGCGGGTTCTTGAAGTCCTCGGCCATGCCGATCACCTGCGCGGTGGCGAAGGGATTGGGGTTTCGGCCGAGCGCGCCCGAGATGGACGAAAGCTGACCCGGCGTGAGTATCGGGAGCCCGTCCAGCGGTGAGCTGTTCAGGTTGATGCCGACGATGGCGAACTGGCGGTAGAGCGTGTCCGGCGTGCAGCGGTTGCGCGCGTCGGAGCCGGCGGCCGCCGCGGGGTTGCAGCCGGTGATCGAGAGATACTGCGCGCCGGCAGCCGTGCCCAGGAACGTGTTGAAGGTGGTCTGGTTAAATCCCGTGACCGGCAGCGCTGCGCTCACGTCGCCCGGAGGGTTGCGGAAGTTGTTAATGGGCGCCGCCAGGAGGATGAGAGGCGTGCGGGCGTAGTAGACGCCGCTGTACCCGCGGATGACCGTCTGGCCCTTGCCCTGCGGGTCGTAGGCGAAGCCGAAGCGCGGCCCTATCTGCCAGCCGCTGTCGGGAATATCGGACGGGTCATAACCACGGCCGCGGATGGGGAAGACGGTGTTTCTGGCTGCGTCCACTACCGCCGTATTGTTAATCTCGGGCGTGGGGTTGTACTGCTGCTCCGCGCGCAGCCCGAAGTTAATCGTCAGCTTCGACGTGGCGCGCCAGGAGTCCTGCCCGAAAAAGGACAACTCCTGATTCTCGATGTCCGCGATCCTGTCCCCGATCTGCACGTTGTAGTTGGCATTCGTCACGTCGAAGCGGCCGAGGAACGCCCGCGTAACGCTTCCGCCCTGGGGCACCACGACGTTCGTCAGGCCCTGAAGGTTGGTTTGGAACGTACAGTTGGTGGCGCTGACGCAGGCGGCGCCGGGGCTCAGGTTGTACCTGCCGAACTGGTTGAAGCCGAAGGTCTGGGCGGCGTTGATGCGGCTGTACTCGCCCCCGAACTTGAAGTTATGGTTACCCTTCAGGTAGGTCAGCGCTTCGACTATCTGGTAGCGGGTGTCGTGCTCCTCGTTCGGGAGGAAGGAAGAGGTCGCGCTGCCCGCCGCGCCGATGTTGGCGAAGCTGGTGACGAGGTTCGGTACCTCGGAGTTGGACAGGCGGGGCCGGGTCTCGCGGGCGATCTGCCCGCGCAACTCGTTAACCACGCTCGACCCGAAAGTGCTGACCAACTGTCCGACGCCGAGCCTGGTGGTGTTCTGCTCGGTCCCGTTGGAGGTGAGCGCCAGGTTCGTCGTCGGATCGACAGAGGTCTCGCCCCTGGCGGCGGCGTTCAGCGCGTTGTTCGTGCTGGCGCTGAAGCGGAAGTTGAAGGTGTTGCTCGCGTTGATGTTCCAATCCGCGCGCACCAGGCCGGCTTTAGCGTCGTTGGTCTGGGTGTAGCTCGTCTGTTGGGCGTTGTAGAAGTTGAGAACGTCCTGCTGCGCCGGAGTCACCGTGATGAAGCTCGGGGGGAAGCCCAAGGGGTAGCTGAAGATGATCTGGCGCGGGGCGCGGAAGCGCTGCTGCTCGTAGGCGCCGAAGTAGAAGAGCTTGTCCTTCTTGATGGGGCCGCCGATGGAGCCGCCGAACTGGTGCTGCGTCGGGGCGAGCGTCGGATCGATGTTGAGCGCCGTCAACCTCTGCTCCACCAGGGCGTCGGTGAATTCGTTGCCGCGCGCGAGCCGGCTCGGGCGGAAGAACCAGAAGGCCGAGCCGCGCACCGCGTTGTCGCCCGACTTGGTGACGGCGTTGACGATGCCGCCGGTGGAGCGGCCGAACTCGGCCGAGTAGCCGGTGGCGACGACCTGAAACTCCTTGATCGCCTCCTGCGGGATGGTGAACGCGAGGTTCGAGCGCTCGCCGCCGCGGATGCCGCCGAAGAACGGCTGGTTGTAGTCCATGCCGTCGATGTTGACGTTCCCGTTGACACCCTTCTGCCCGGCAATCGAAATCTGGCCGCGCGACGGATCGACCTGCGCGGTCGGCGTCAGCGTCACGAAGTCCTGGAAGCGTCGGCCGTTGATCGGCAAGTCCCGGATGGCCGTCTCGTTGACGACCGCGTCGGACTCGTTGCGGGTGACCTGAAGGGCCGTGTCCGCGGTGACGAGCACGGTCTCCGTGACGGCGGTGACGCCGAGCGCGATCTTCACGTCCACGACGCGCCCGACGTTGACGACGACGTTCTCGACCTTTGCCTCCGCAAAATTGGTCGCCTGCGCGGTCACCGTGTAGGTCCCCGGCGGGAGCAGGACGATGGTGTACAGGCCGTCGTCACTCGTCGTCGCCGTGCGCGTCAGGCCCGTCTCCTTGTTGGTGACCGTCACGGACGCGTTAGGCACGGCGGCCCCGTTCGGGTCGGACACTTCTCCGGCGATCTGACCGGAGCTGGCCTGTGACTGCGCCACGGCGTGAGACGCGCCGAAGGCGAGGCAGAAGATGAGCAAGGCCAGCATGGTGGCCGCCTTGCGGAGGGGATTGTTCGGCATATTCCTTCCTTTTCTTGCTTAGCTGGTTGTGGTGGTTCGGGACAAAGGGTGACGTTCTCTCTGAACGCCTCCCCAAGAACTGTCAACCGACCTTGTTTGAATGAAAGATGGCTAGAAAGAGAACTGAAACTCGTACCTTACAGGAAGATGTTTTCGCGGCTGTTACGGCGGCGGAAACGCGATGTTAAATACTACATTTCGCCGCGTCCCGCAAGGTTGAAGTGGCCCCGGGCGTCGAACTTTCGCTCCGTCCGAAAACTTGAATCGAAAAGTCCAAAAAATCGGATGCGGGCGATTGCCCCTTCCGACCCCGGTGCGTGACCTTTCAAAGACCCTCTAACTTAACTAGAACAACGGGAAAGGGTTTCACCGCCCTCCCCGCCGCGCCCTCCGCCGGGCGCCAAAGGTCTCCAACCTTCGCATTCCGAAGCAACAAAAAGTATGCCAGCAGAAGGAACGCTGAACGAGGAACGCTGAACGCAGAACTGAAGACTTTGGGCGTTCAGTTGAGCGTTGAGCGTTACTCGGTAAGCGCTGGGAAAAGCGGAGAGGCCGCGCGGAAGCTTTGAGACTTCCGCGCGGCCTCCGGCCGGTTGTGGTGGCGTCGCCCTCGGCGACTACTTGCTGCCGAGGCGGGGGCGCCGCCGCTGCTGTTGCTCCTGCCCGAGCTTCTTCAAGTTCCGGGAGCCGAGGGAGACGGGGCCTGCCGGCGCCGGCCCGTCGTTAAGCATCTCGACGTTGAGGTAGAAGCGATAGCCGCCCGTCTGCTGGATGCCGAGCAGGAACTGGATGCTGATCGATTCGCCGTCTTCGAGCTGATTGGCTAGGTTGATGAACCCGACGGCCATCGTGCTGTTGAGCCCGCCGCCGTTCGGCTGGGACGGCGGCTGCTCGACCGTGGTGCCGCGCACGTCCACGGGGTTGCCGTTGACCGTGACCATTATGTCGCTGGAGTCGAGGGCGCGCAGGTCGGCCGTCCCCGAAGGGACGGGGTTGGTCGTGATGTCAATGATGCGGAAGGCGAGGTAGCGCACGGCCGCACCCGTGTTGTTCGTGACCGTCCGGCGGATCGAGAGCGTCCCTAAGTTCCCGTTCCCGCTCGAATGCATCCCGAACTCGCGGACGCGGTTCGGCGGCTGCGAGGACGAGACCGACGTGTCGAGCAGCGCGCCCGGTATCCCCGCGTTGCCGTTGACGGGGCTCGTCAAGCCCTGCGGCCCCGGCGCGCCGAGCCTGGCGCCCATCGTGGTCTCGGCGGCCACGGTGTTGACGACGACGAAGTCGGCCGTATTGTCGGCCGTGTCCTTCGGCAGCCCGGGCCCGCCGCACCCGACGCCGCCGAAGACGCACACCTTGCGGACGAAGCTGTATTCGAGGTCGCTCGAAGCCTCGGCGCCCGTCGCGGGGAAGCCCACGCCCTCGCGGTAGAGCGAGGGGACGGTCGCGTAGCCCGCCGCGTCGAGCCGGTGGTCGAGCGTGAAGTACGCCGCGTCGGCCGTGCTGAAGATGGCGATGCCGCTGCCGTCGGGAATCTCCTCGCTGTACCTCGTGGGGCGCGGGTCGGGGTCGAGGTTGGAGGGCAGAATAATCTCGTCGGGCGTGGCGTAGGCGTCGAGCGAGTAGCCGTCGTGCGCCGCCAGGAAGTGGCGGCGCGCAGGGATGACCGTCCCGTTCGGGATGATGAAGCGCGTCACGCCGTCCGAGGCCACGAGCGCCCAGCCCGCCGAGCCGTCGAGCGTCGCGACGGTGATGTCGGAGTTGGTGTTGTTGTAGAACTCGACGAACTCGTCGGTGTCCTGCGGGGTGGCGACCTCGGCCGGGACGCGCTTGCCCACGCCGATTCTTGGGATCGGGCGCACGTCGCCGATGCCTTCGCTGCCGGGGCCGCGGAAGCGGAACTCGCTGATGACGAGCGAGCCCGCGGGCTGCGGCACCCCGAGCGAGAAGTAGGCGACCGGCTGGTCGTGGTCGGAGATGCGGTCGGGCACGTTCGGGTCTTCGTAGTCCTTGAGCGGCTGGTCGGCGTCCGGGCGCGCGTAGGCGAAGCGCGTCAGGATCGAGCGCGCATTCGGGTTGACGATGACGTGGTCGAGCGTCTGCGCGTTGCCGTCGAAGGTGAACGAGTAACGCTGGTCGGCCGCGAGCGTGTCCACGAGGTCGAGCTGGTTGGGGTTGACGAGGTCGGCGCCGTCGCCCGGGACGACCGTCTGGTCGTCGGGCGAGGGCGTGCCGAGGATGGTGCCGATCACGTCCGCGTAGCCGTCGTTGGCGCGGAAGGCGTTCAGGTCGCCGACCGTGATGATCTTCTCGGTCGAATCGGCGGCCTGCCGCGACTGGATGTAGTTGGCGAGGAACTCGGCCCCCTTCTGCCGCTTCATGCGGACGCGCGCGCCCACGGTGCCCGAGCCCTGGACGGTCGGGTCGTCTACGTTGTTGAGCGAGCGCAGGTGGTTGTTGATGACGGTGAAGGCGACGGTGCCGCCCGCGGGGCGGTTGACGGTCGCGCGTAGGACGAGCGGCGGCCGGTCGTTCAGGATGTCGAGCGTGCCGTCGTTCGGGTTCGTGTAGTTGTTGCAGGTCGAGGGCGTCTCGTGGTCGCAGCCCGGCTGCTCGATCTGCGTCACGTCAACGGTCGTGACGCGCGACTCCTTGACGAGGAAGCCCACGTCGATGCCGCCGATGTCGTTGCCCTCGGAGAGGTACGCGACGTAGTTCGGGTTTGGCAGGCTGTCAAGGTTCACGGCGTCGGTGTTGATCTTCGAGGCGACGGCCTGCAACGTCGAGAGGTTCTCGACCTCCTGCACGCCGATCACGTCCGGGTAGCGCTGGACGTTGCGGATGATGAGCGAAGCCTTGTTGAGGCGGTTGTTGAAGGCCGTCGCCGTGAGCACCGCGTCGCTCGTGTTCGGGTCGTTCGACGTGTCGAAGAAGCGCTCCATGTTGAAGGAGGCGACGGTGAACTCGTCGGCGTTCGGGGTGGGCGCGGGCGTGGCGCCAGTGTTGGTGCCCGTCAGGGTCGCGTCGGGCAGGATCGTGTAGGCGCGGAACTGGTAGTCGAGCGGCCCCGTCACGTTCGAGACGGTCGTGCTGGCCGAGACGTTGATGGCCGTGGTGCCCGGCTGCCCGTCGCTGTCCACGCGGATGCGCTCGGGGTTCTCGTCGAAGCGCGGGACGTTGGCGGGCGAGCCCGCGGGCAGCGTGTCGGAGATGTTGACGCCGGCCTCGCGGAACGGGCGCGCGACGCCCGTGACGACGCCGTAGAAGATGCCGGTCGAGGCGACGGTCGCGCTCGACTCGGTGATGGTGCCCAGCGTCGGGCCGGTGACCGTCAGCGACGAGACGGTGACGCGCATGCCCTCGAACTCTTCGAGCGAGTCGAGCGGGTTGCTCGTCCCCGACGGGGCGGTCGTCTCGGCGGCCGTGATGGTGTGCGGCGTCGGGAGCGGATTGCCGATCGAGATGACGGCGGTCGAGGTGACGCTTGAGAGTTCCGTGATCGGCGGGCTGTTCGGGTCGGAGGAGAAGACGAACTCCTGCACGGTGCCCGCGACGCGCACGAGGTTGCCGACGACCGCGCCCGCCGGCACCGACGCGCCGGTGAAGACGAAGATGCCTTCCGAGGTGTTGGGGTCGGCGTCGGCGGTCGGGTCCTGGATGAAGAAGCCGCCCGAGGAGCCGAGCTTGATGCCGGTGACGATGCCCGTCGTGTTGACGGCCTGCCCGACGATGGGCGAGGCCGAGCCGTTCCCCTGAATGTCGTGGATGGGCGTGATGACGAAGTCGTCGTTCTGGATGGTGCCCTGCCCCTGCCCGTCGGTGACGTTCGCGCCGGTAACGCCGGAGATGTTGACGGAGAAGGTCTCGTTCGGCTCGGGCGTCGCGTCGCCGTTGACCTGCACGGTGACCTGCGTCGAGCTGCTGCCTTCGGGGATGCTGCCTGCGCCGTTGACGATGGCGACGTAGTCGTTGTCCTCGGTCGCGGGGTTGTCGTCCTGCGCCGTGCCGTCGGCGGTATTGACGGTGAAGGAGACGCCGCCGGTCTGCGCGGGCGAGTTAAGGGTGACGGTGAAGTTGAAGTTGGTCGTGCCGGCGTTGCCCTCGTCCTGCGACACGTCATTGATGGAAAGGTTGGGCGTGGCCGAGACGGTGTTGAACGAGAAGACGTAGTCGGCCGCCATCGTGTCGGGCGGGTCGTTCGCGTCCTGATCCGTGACCTGGGCGGCGGTAACGGTCACCGTGCACTGCTCGCTGTTGACGAAGTCGGAGTCGGGGTTGAGGGTGAAGGTGGTCGGGCCGCCCGTGACGGCCGCCGTGTGCGAGCCCGAGGTCGCGCAGGAGATGCCGAACCAGGAGCCGGTGACGTTGACCGGCTCGCTGAAGGTGATCGAGATGTTGGCATTCAGCGCGACACCCGTCGCCAGGTTGGCCGGGGTGGTCGAGTTGACGGTCGGCGCCGCGTCGGCGGCGGGGACGGGCGCGAGCGCGATGCCGCGGAAGGCCGTGTTCGTGGGGTTCGTCACGATGGTCGAGGGCGTGCCGGTGATGGTCGCGTTGTAGCCGCTCGCGTCGGTCAGGGTGCTGATGGTCGTGCCGTTGCTCGTCAGGTAGAGCGTCACGTTGGAGCCGCTGACCGTACCCGTGATGCCGCGCACCGCGGTGGAGCTGACCGTGCCATTGGCCGTCCACGTGCCGGAGACGAGCGAGAACTTCTTGAGCTGGTTGGCGCCCTCGTCGGCGATGTAGAGCGTGTCGTTGCCGGCGACGCCCGCGTTCAGGTCGGCGAAGAAGAACGCGTAAGGCCCGGTCACGTTGGTGCCGTCGATGCCGGGCAGGTTCGTGATCGTCTGCCCGGTCGTGGTCGGCGTGCCCGTGCCGACGGTCGCGCCGCGCGGCTCGAGGCGGCCCGCGGCGGCGAGACCGCAGCGGTCG
>CAXTSK010000180.1:0-9089 GCA_964246655.1 uncultured Pyrinomonadaceae bacterium | reverse complement strand
GCGTCATCAGCGCGGCCAACCGCGCCAACGTCAGCATCTACACGGTGGACGCGGCGGGCCTGCGCGTGCTGAGCGCGGACGCGCAGACCGGGCGCGACCTGTCCGCGCTGGGCCGCCGCCGCATCTCCGTCGCGGGCAGCCCGAGCGACGGGTCAGGCCCGATGTCGCGCGACCTTGAGCGCAACGAAGACCTGATGAACCAGAACCCCGAGGGCGGCTTGAGCCAGCTCGCGGGCGAGACGGGCGGCCTCTTCATCGGCAGCACCAACAACCCCGGCGCGCGCCTGCGGCAGGTGGACGCAGACCTGCACGGCTACTACCTCCTGTCCTACAGCCCGCGCAACCAGAACTTCGACGGCAAGTTTCGGCAGATCAGCGTCAAGGTGAACCGCCCCGGCGTCGAGGTGCAGGCGCGCAAGGGCTACTACGCGCTCAACACCTCTTACGACACGCCCGTGCTCGGCTACGAGGTGCCGGCGCTCGCGCTGCTCGGCTCGGCGAACCCGCGGCCGCGCGCGTTCGCCACGGGCGTCGCGGCCTACAGCTTCCCCGCGCCGGGCAGGGCGGGGCTCGTGCCGTTGATGGTCGAGGTGCCTTCGGGCTCGATCAACTTCGTCGTCAACAAGGAGAAGAAGCAGTACGCCACGAACTTCTCGGTCGTCGTCGTCGTCCGCGACGCGACGGGGCGGATGGTGCGGAAGTTGAGCAACCAGTACATCCTCGGCGGCCCGCTCGACAAGCTCGAAGAAGCGAAGCGCGGGAAGATTCTCTTCTACCGCGAGACGCAGCTCGACCCGGGCCGCTACACCGTCTCCTCTGTTGTCTACGACGCGACCAACGAGCGCGCCAGCGCCAACGAGAGCGTCCTCGAAGTCCCCGCCGTTGACGAGTCGCGTTTAAGGCTGAGCAGCATCGTCCTCATCAAGAGCGCCGAGCAGGCTTCGGCGGCCGACAGGCAGTCGCCGAACCCTTTCCACTTCGGCGAGGTGCTTCTCTACCCGAGCATGGGCGAGCCGGTGCACAAGTCGGCGGGCAAGCTGGCCTTCTTCGTCACCGCCTACCCGCCGCGCGGCGCGTCCTCAACACCGAAGCTGAAGATCGAGATCACGCAGAACGGGCGCACCCTCGGCCAAGCCGCCAACGACCTGCCCGTCCCCGACGCCGACGGCCGCATCCAGTACGCCAGCGCCCTCCCCATCGACAAGTACGCCCCCGGCGACTACGAATTGAAAGTCACCGTGCAAGACGCCCGCGACGCCGTCACGCGCACCGAGAAGTTCACGATTGTGCCGTGAAGGGTGAAGGACGAGAAGAGCCCGTTTGAATATCCCCGAAGGGGATGTTTAGACAGGTTCTTACCTAATCTCTACCCTTAATTCGGAAATGGCTCGCCGTCGCGGGCGATGCGGATGCGGTGGTCTGTGAACTGCGTGTGCGAGCCGGGCAGTTCAATCTTGGGCATGTGGCAGGAGCCGCAGGACTTCGTGGCGACGGGGCAGGGCTTGGCGTCGCGGCCGTCGGCGGCCTCGGACTTGGCCAGTTGCTCCGACTTCAGGCTCTCGCCGGAGCGATGGCAGGCGAAGCACTTCGAGTCGTAGAAGGCTTCGTCGTGCTTCGGGTTCTCGTGCGCGTTGTGGCAGACGGTGCAGCTCAGCCGCTCGTCGAAGGGGTCGTGGCCGCGGCTGGTGAAGAGCCGGTAGGGCTGGAAGCGCACGTTGTTCATGTTGTGCATCTTGCTGTTGGCCGAGACCGCCTCGGCCGAGCGATGGCACGAGCCGCAGAACTCCTGCGACAGCTCGTCCGGGCTCATCGTGCCCGGGTTGAAGATGCGCTTGTTCTTTAAATCCTTCGCCTCCATCGCCGCGACGTGCTCGGCGCCGGGGCCGTGGCACGCCTCGCAAGAGACGCCCGGCATCATCCTGTCCAGCCGCAACTGATTGCCCGAGACGCCGCCCGTCGTGTGGCAGCCGAAGCAGCTGCGCGCCTCGTCGGTGCTGACCGTGCGCCCGACCGCCTCTTCCAGAGTCGGCGGCGCGACCCGCTCGTAGCCGATAGTCCAGTCGAGACCTTTTATCTTCTTGTAGAAGCTGACGCGGCTCTCCTGAAACGTGCCGTTGCGCTGGAAGAGGTAGGTCTGCCCGGCCTTGCCCTGCCCGAAGGCGTAGAGGATGGGGGCGGAGACGGTCTGCTTGCCGTCGGTGACGGTGTAGATGCTCTGTTCGCCGCTGCGCTTGATGGTGTAGGTGTATGGGCCGCTGCGGAAGGTCAGGTCGGGGTTGCCGCGCAATATCTCGCTCGTCGCCACGGGTTCGAGCGCGCGCCCCATCGCCGTCGCGTGCTGCGTCTTCGCCTCGTCCTGGTGGCACTTGGCGCACGCCTCGGGGCCGACGTACTTCGCGTTCTTGCCGCCCTGCCAGGTGTGAATTTGTGTGGGAGCGCCCGCGCTCATCGCGGGGCCTTGCCCGCGCGAGACGTGCGCGGCGCCCGACCACACGAGCGTGGCGCAGACGAAGGCGAAGAGGACGGCGGCCTGAATCTTTCTGCCGGTGGAATGCATCGGGCGTGCGGCGTTTGTCTTTCCGGAAATCCTGACGGGCTTGTAGAGTCGAGGGAGACGGCCACCCCTCCGGATCGGCGCGCCGGAGTATAGCACCCGCGTTTCCCGCCCAACAAACGGGAGCTTTTTCGGCCCCTACGGTTTCACACGCGCGCCGTTTTTGGTAAATTCACGACTCTGCTTTGATAACTATCTCGCGCCCTTTTACCGGGATGAAAACGTTCGTCAAAAGCTCTCTCCTGATTCTGACGTTGCTCCTCTGCGCCTGGCAGGCTCGCCCCGCGCCGCAGGAGAAGGAGTCAACGCAGACCCCTGCGCTCTTCAAAGAGAGGTGCGCGCGCTGCCACGGCGAGGACGGGCGCGGGCAGACCGTCATCGGCCGGACGGTCGGCGCGCCCAACTTCACGGACGAGAACTGGTGGAACGAAGAGAAGGACGAGCGACGCTTCGCGCATTCCATCACCGAAGGCAAGGGCGAGATGCCCGCCTTCGGCAAGAAGCTCACCCGCCCCGAGATCAGGGCGCTCGCCGCCTACGTCAAGAACTTCCGCAAGACCGAACGCTAACTTTCCCGTGCGAGGTACACGCGTGAAGACGAGAAGACTGACGCTTGCAACCCTGCCCCTCCTCCTGCTCGCGGCGCAGTTCGCGCACGCGCAGGCGCCGGACAAGACAGTTATCGGCTTGAACTCCGGCTGGACGTTCCGGCAGGTCGGGAAAGAGGAGTGGCACAAGGCGAGCGTGCCCGGCTCCGTTCACACCGACCTGCTCGCGAATAAACTTATCGAAGACCCCTTCTACCGCGACAACGAGCCGAAGCTCCAATGGGTCGGCAAGACCGACTGGGAGTACCGCACGACGTTCGACGTGCCGGCCGCGTTGCTCGCGCGGCGCAACGTCGAACTGGTCTTCGACGGGCTCGACACGTACGCCGCCGTCTTCCTCAACGACCGGCCGGTGCTCGAAGCCGACAACATGTTCCGCACGTGGCGCGTGGACGCGAAGGCGAATTTGAAAGCCGGGGCCAACGTTCTCCGCGTCGTCTTCCGCTCGCCGATTAACGAGGTGCTGCCGCGGATGAAGGCGCTCGGGTACGAACTCCCCGCGTCGAATGACCAGGGCGAGAAGACGAGCCCGCACACGCGCAAGGCTCCGTATCAATACGGCTGGGACTGGGGGCCGCGCTTCGTCACCTGCGGAGTCTGGCGTCCCGTCCACCTCGAAGCCTGGGACGCGGCGCGCATAGATAACCTACGCGTCGTGCAGAAGAGTCTCAGCAAGGATGTTGCGGAGATGTCGGCCGTAGTGGAGGTCGTCGCCTCGGACGCGGCGGACGCAACGCTCTACGTCGCGAACATGACGGACAAGCAGACCGCAGCGGCGCGTCAGTCCGTCAAGCTCCGGCCGGGCACGAACAGATTCACGCTCGACTTCAAAATAAATCGGCCTCGACTGTGGTGGCCCAACGGTCTCGGCGCGCACCCGCTCTACGACATCGGCGCTCGGTTACTGCTCCCCGAGAGGGACGCTCACACCTTCTGGCCGGTTGACTACACGTCCGCGCGCGTCGGCCTCCGCACACTCGAATTGAGACAACAGCCCGACGCGGCGGGCAAGAGTTTTACCTTTGTCGTCAACGGCGTCCCCGTCTTCGCGAAGGGCGCGAACTGGATTCCGGCCGACAGCTTTCCCGAGCGCGTGACGCGCGAGCGCTACCGTCATCTTTTGGAGTCGGCGCGCGACGCGAACATGAACATGCTGCGCGTGTGGGGCGGCGGCTACTACGAGTCGGACGAGTTCTACGAGCTGTGCGACGAGTTGGGGATCATGGTCTGGCAGGACTTCATGTTCGCGTGCAGCATGTACCCTGGCGACGAGAAGTTTCTTGAGAGCGTTCGGGCCGAGGCGGTCGATAACGTGCGGCGCCTGCGCAACCACCCGAGCGTCGTCATCTGGGTCGGCAACAACGAGGTCGAGACGGCGTGGCAACACTGGGGCTGGAAGCAGAACCTCCCGGCGAAGCTCTGGGACGACTACAAGAAAATCTTCCACGGCGTGCTGCCCGAGGTCGTCGCCGCAGAAGACCCTTCGCGCCCGTACTGGCCCAGCTCGCCGAGTTCCAATCTCGAAGAGGACTCCGACTCGCAGCGGATGGGCGACGTGCACTACTGGGAGGTCTGGCACGCCTCTCGACCGTTCGACTACTACGAGCGGCAGCGGCCGCGTTTCATGAGCGAGTATGGCTTCCAGTCCTTCCCCGCAATCGAGACGGTCAACGCCTACACCTTGCCCGCAGACCACGACATCCAGTCGCCCGTCATGCTCGCGCACCAGAAGCACCCGCGCGGCAACCAGCTCATCCGCGAGTACATGCTGCGCGACTTCCCCGAGCCGAAGGACTTCGAGTCGTTCCTCTACGCGAGCCAGGTCTTGCAGGCCGAGGGCATCAAGGTCGGCGCCGAGCACCTGCGCCGCATCATGCCGCACAACATGGGCTCGCTCTTCTGGCAGCTCGACGACTGCTGGCCGGTCGCGTCGTGGTCGAGCGTGGACTACTTCGGCCGCTGGAAGGCTTTGCAATACTACGCGCGCCGCTTCTACAGTCCAGTCCTTTTAAGTCCGCACGTCGAGGACGGGCAGGCCAAACTCTACGTCGTCTCCGACCGCACCGAGCCGCTCCGCGCGCAACTGCACGTCCGCCTGCTCGACTTCGACGGCCGCGTCGTCTCCGACATCAACAACCCCGTCGAGGTCTCGCCGCTGTCGAGCAGGGCGTACCAGACTCTCCCCGTCGCCGCGATGCTCGAAGGTCAAGACCCGGCGCGCGTCTTCCTCCACTGCGAGCTGCTCGCGGACGGCAACGTCGTCTCCTCGAACACGCTCTTCTTCCGCCCCTTCAAAGACCTTTCGCTCGCCGCGCCGCACGTCACCACGCAGATTTCTCACACACGCAGCGCGACCTCCGTCACGCTCTCGACAGATAAACTGGCGCGCGGCCTCTACCTCTCCGCCGATGGCTTGGAAGGCTCCTTCGCCGACAACTTCTTCGACCTCCTGCCCGGCCGGAAGGTCACGGTTGCCTTCCGCGGCAGCCGCCCCTTTACAACCGAAGACCTGCGCCGCCGCCTCCGCGTCCGCACCCTCTCCGACGCCTTCGTTAAATAGCGGTCAGTACCGCCGGCTACCGCGGATGGTACTGACCTGGTTCTTCCCAGTGCCCCGACTCGGCCGAGCGGAAGACGGCGTCGATGACGGCCATGTTGCCCACCGCGTCTTTGAGTGGGATGGCCTGCTCGGTGCCTTCGCGGACGGCGCGCGAGAAGAGGTCGCCCTGTATCGTGTACTGGTCGCAAGGCCCGAACTCTATCGTCTCGGCGTTCGCGCCGCCGAGCGCCGAGCCGTCATCGACGAAGATGCGCGTCGGCCGATCGGGCGGGGCGTTGAAAGGTATCTCGATCTCGACTCGGCCGCGCGTACCTATTAACTCGACGCGCTGGTGCGCGACGAGCTGCGTTGAGCAGGTGAAGGCCGCGCGGCCCGCTTCGAATTCGAGGATGGCGGAAGTCAGGCGGTCGGTCTTCATCTCCGGGTCGCGCTCGACGAGCCCGAGGACGCGGCGCGGCTCCGCGCCGTAGACGAAGCGCGAGATTTGAATCGGGTAACACCCGATATCCATCAGCGCGCCGCCGCCCGCCGCGGGGACGTTGCGTATGTTCGCGGGGTCGCGGTTGAAGTAGCTGAAGAAAGCCTCGACGGAGCGCAGCTCGCCCACGCGCCCCGAGCGCACAAGCTCACGCGCGGCCGCCCACTGCGGGTGCGTGCGCACCATGAACGCCTCCTGTATCTTCACGCCCGTCCGGTCGCGCGCGTCAATCAGGAGCCGCGCCTCCGCGGCGTTCAACGCAATCGGCTTCTCGCAGAGGACGTGCTTGCCCGCCTCGGCCGCCTTCAAAGTCCAGGGCACGTGCAGGTGATTCGGCAGAGGGTTGTAGACGGCCTCGATTTCGGGGTCGGCCAGCAGCTCCTCGTAAGAGCCGTATGACTTCGCAATCCCCAGTTCGCGCGCGACCCGCGCCGACCGCCCGGCGTCGCGCGAAGCGAGCCCGACGACCGACGCCCACTCGCCCCTCTGCATCGCCGGGACGACCTTCTCGACGGCGATCTTCGCCGCGCCCAAAACGCCCCAACGCACCTTCTCGCCCACGTCTCACGCCCCCCTCAAACAAGATGGTTGTCAAACCCCATGCGCGCCAGCATACTCAGGTCTTACTTCGAAGTGAAGGATAAGATTGAGAGAGAAGATGAAGAGACTCATTCTCGCCTTGAAAGCCGCGCTGCTCGCCGCGCTCATCTTTGCACCTCTGACTTTTCCCGCGCGCGGGCGGAACGCCATCGTCTACGAGCATCCGTTCCAGAACCCCGACCTGCCGGCGGAACAAAGAATCGACAATCTCATCTCGCTCATGACGCTCGACGAGAAGGTCGCGTGCCTCGGCACGAACCCGAGCATCCCGCGCCTCGGCGTCAAAGGCTCGCCGCACTCCGAGGGCTTGCACGGCCTCGCGCAGGGCGGCCCTTCCGACTGGGGCCGCAGGAACCCAACGACGACCACCATCTTCCCGCAGGCCATCGGCCTGGCCGAGACGTGGGACACGGAGGTCGTTCGCCGAGTCGCCGCGGCCGAGGGCTTCGAGGCGCGCTACATCTTTCAGAAGTACAACCGCGGCGGCATCGTCGTCCGCGCGCCCAACGCCGACCTCGGCCGCGACCCGCGCTGGGGCCGCACCGAGGAGTGCTACGGCGAAGACCCTTACTTCAACGGCACGCTCACGGCCGCCTTCGTCAAAGGCTTACAAGGCGACCACCCTAAATACTGGCAGGCCGCCTCACTCCTCAAACACTTCCTCGCCAACAGCAACGAGAACGGGCGCGGCCACACCTCCTCCGACTTCGACGAGCGTTTGTTCAGAGAGTATTACTCAGTCCCCTTCCGCATGGGCATCATGGAAGGCGGCGCGCGCGCCTTCATGGCCTCCTACAACAAGGTCAACGGCGTGCCGATGCACGTCAACCGGGAAGTGTTGGACATCACGCGCGCCGAGTGGGGGCAGGACGGCATCATCTGCACCGACGGCGGCGGGATGCGCCAGCTCGTCACCGACCACAAGCGTTTCCAGACGTTCGAGGAGGCAGCGGCCGCGGTCGTCAAGACCGGCATCGGCCAGTTTCTCGACGACTACCGCGAGCCCACGCGCGCCGCGCTCGCCAAAGGTCTTTTGACCGAAGCGGACATAGATAAAGTTCTCCGCCACACCTTCCGCGTCATGCTCCGCCTCGGCCTGCTCGACCCGCCCGAACGCGTGCCATATTCGAAGATAGGAGAAGGCCCGGAGCCCTGGACGACCGACGAGCACAAGTCGCTCGCGCGCCTCGTCACGCAAAAATCTATTGTCCTGTTGAAGAACTCGAAGAACCTGCTCCCGCTCGACCGCACGAGGCTCAAGTCAATCGCCGTCATCGGCCCGCGCGCCGACGAGGTGCTGCTCGACTGGTACAGCGGCACGCCGCCCTACACCGTCACGCCGCTCGCGGGCATCCGCGAGAAGGTCGGGCCGAACGTCCGCGTCGAATACGCGAAGGGCGACGACGGCGGCGCGATCGAACGTATCGCGCGCGCCGCGGACGTGGCCGTCGTCGTCGTCGGCAACCACCCGACGTGCGACGCGGGCTGGGAGCAGTGCCCCGTCCCCAGCGACGGCAAGGAGGCCGTTGACCGCCGCTCCATCACGCTCGAACAGGAGGAGCTGTTGAAGAAAGTCTATGCGGCCAACCCGAACACCGTCGTCGTCTTGAAGTCGAGCTTCCCTTTCGCCGTCAACTGGACGCAAGCGAACGCGCCCGCCGTCCTGCACCTCACGCACAACAGCCAGGAGGAGGGCCACGCGCTCGCCGACGTGCTCTTCGGCGACTACAACCCCGCGGGGCGCCTCGTGCAGACGTGGCCGTCTTCGATAGACCAACTGCCGCCGATGATGGACTACGACATACGCCACGGCCGCACCTACATGTATTTCAAGGGCGCGCCGCTCTACCCCTTCGGCTACGGGCTCTCGTACGCGACCTTCGCCTACTCGAACCTGCGGACGAGTTCGCGCGTGATTCCTGACGGCGGCTCCGTGGGCGTCACCTTCGACCTGAAGAACACCGGCCGCCGCGCGGGCGAAGAGGTCGTCCAACTCTACGTCACACACCTCGACTCGAAAGTTGAAAGGCCGCTCAAGGAGTTGAAAGGCTTCGCCCGCGTCGCCCTCCAACCCGGCGAGACGAAGCGCGTCACGCTCACCCTCGCGGCCGAACAACTCGCCTACTGGGACGTGAAGTCGAAGCGTTTCGTGGTCGAGCCGGACAGGATTCGATTGATGGTGGGCGGCTCGTCGGCCGACGTGAGGCTCAGCCGCGAATTGAATTTGCTCGCGGCGCGATAAAGGTCAGTACCACCCGCGGTAGCGGGTGGGCCTATGCGACACGGCGC
>CAXTSK010000179.1:0-9155 GCA_964246655.1 uncultured Pyrinomonadaceae bacterium | reverse complement strand
GGCGGCGGCCGTCCCCCCGCGGGCGGCGACGACATCGAAGACGACGAGATTCCTTTCTGACGATTGCGGAATGCGGATTTCGGATTGCGGGTTAAAAGAAGGATTAAAGGCAGCAGCACTTTCATCGGTCTTAAATCCGCAATCCACAATTCTTCAAGGCGGGAGCATGCGGCGATCATGCTCTCGAAGCGCGCGGCGTGATTATCAACGTAAGTCGGAACTTGCGCTTCTTGAATTTCACCACAGAGACACAGAGGCACAGCTTTAAGCTTTAGCTCTCGACAAGCTGTGCCTCTGTGTCTCTGTGGTGAATTGTTCTGCCGCCAACTCCCGACCTTACTGAAATCAGTTAAACTCTGCTTGAGATGAACGCCGCCACGCTCGTCCTCCGGTTCGACGCGGGCACGCTGCTGCTCGACGGCGCGGGGGCCGAGGCGCGCGTGCCCGAAGCCTTCCGCTGGGACGCGCGCGTGATGCGCTGGCGCGCGCCCGCGTGGGAGTACCGGCGGGTCGTCAGCGAGTTAATAAGAGCTAAGATTCCTTACGAAGACCACGCACGCGCCTACCACCGCTTCGACTTCCCGACCAAGTTCCTCGTCGAGCCGCGACCCTACCAGCAGGAGGCCATCGAAGAGTGGAAGCGCGCACACTACTGCGGCGTCGTCGTGCTCCCGACGGGCGCGGGCAAGAGCCTCGTCGCGCAGATGGCGATTGAGCAGGTGAAGCGCTCGACGCTGGTCGTCGTCCCCACGCTCGACTTGATGAACCAGTGGTACGACCTTCTGCTCTCCTGCTTCAACGCGGAGGTGGGCCTCATCGGCGGCGGCTACTTCGAAGTCGGCGCGCTGACGGTCTCGACCTACGCCTCGGCCTTCCGCTTTATGGAGCGCCTGGGGAACCGCTTCGGCCTCGTCGTCTTCGACGAATGCCACCACCTGCCGTCGGGCGTCCACCGCATCGCCGCGGAGATGTGCATCGCGCCGTTCCGGCTCGGCCTGTCTGCTACGCCCGAGCGGGCCGACGGCGAGGACACACTGCTCGAACGGCTCGTCGGCCCCTTCGTCTTCCGCCGCGAGACGCACGAGCTGGCCGGCGAGTACCTTTCGGACTACACGGTCGTCCGCCTCCGCGTCGAACTCTCCGACGAGGAGCGCGCCGCCTACGAGCGTGAGCGCGAAGTCTTCCGCAGCTTTCTTAAATCGAAAGGAATCGGGCTCGGCTCCCTGCACGGCTGGCAGATGTTCGTCGCGGCCTCCGCGCGTTCGCAGGAGGGGCGGCGCGCGATGCTGGCCTACCGAGAGTCGAAGCGCATCGCACTCGGCACGGACTCGAAGTTGCGCGTGCTCGGCGAGCTTCTGCAAAGGCACCGGCGCGAGAAGGTTCTGGTCTTCACGGCCGAGAACGAGATGGTCTACCGCATCTCGCGCCGCTTCCTCGTCCCGGCCATCACGCACGAGACGGGCGTCAAGGAGCGGCGCCAGTGGCTCGAAGCCTTCAACCAGGGCGAGGTGCTCGCGCTCGTCACGTCGAAGGTCTTGAACGAGGGCGTCAACATCCCCGACGCGTCGGTCGCCGTCGTCCTCTCCGGCTCCGGCTCGACGCGCGAGCACGTCCAGCGCCTCGGAAGAATCTTAAGGAAGTTTCCCGGCAAGGAGGCGATCCTCTACGAGGTCGTCACGCAGGACACGACCGAGGAGCACATCAGCCGCCGCCGCGGCGCGGGCGAGCAGTTCCGCGATCAGCGGCGCGAGTCTGAGAGTTCGACGCTTCTTGATTTATAAGCTGGAACGAATTAACAGGGATGGACAGGATGGATAGGATAGGATTTAAGATTTCAACTTTCAAAGCGGTTAATGTTTTAGGCTTTAAGGCATGGTGAAGACGTAGTTGATCGTGCCTTTGACTTTGACGGGCCGGCCCGAGAGCAGCGCGGGCGTGAAGCGCGCTTGGCGGGCGGCCTGCACCGCCGCCTGTTGCAGGAAGGCATGGCCGGAGACGGCGCGCGCCTCGACGACCTTGCCCTGCTCGTCGATGAGCACCTCGACGGTGACCTTACCCTGCGCGCCGGTGTTGCGCGCGGCGGGCGGGTAGGTGGGCACGGGTAGTCGGAGCGCCTTGCCGTTGAGCACGCCGGCCGAGAGCGGCGCCTTAGTGGCTTCGCCGCCCTCCTGCTTCGACGCCTCGGCGGGCCGTACCTCATCCGCGGCCGGCGCGTTTGTGCGCGGCGCGGGGTTGGTCACGGGCTTCGGTTGCGTCGCGGAGGTGCTCGCAGGCTCGGCGGGCTTGTTCACAATCGCTGCGAACAGGCTGGTCCCCGGCACGCGCTCGGACGCCGCGGGCGCGGAAGGCTCCGCGGCGTTTGGAGGCGCGGCCGGCGACTTCGCGGCGGGCGCCGGTGCCGAGACCGTCACCGTGAACGTCGGAACGGATTCGACCACGGCGGCACTCTGCCTCGCCTCCTCTTCCGTGTCGGGGCCGTCCGGCCCGAGCTTGCCGCGCGCGGAGGTCGTGCGCGCGGGCTGTGGCGTAGTCTCCGCGGCCGCGCGTTTGTAAGAGGCCGCGGCGTCCGCGGCGCGCGCCTGCGGGACGGTCGTCGGATTCGGCTGTGCGTTGTTCACGCGCGAGCTTGCGGACTGGGCGCGGCCGTCGGGCGTCTGCGCCTGCGCGGCGTCGGGGTAGAAGCCCTTGCGGGCTCGGACGCGCGCGGTCGGGCGCGTCTTCACGCGGACGCCGATGAAGCGGAAGTACTTGTCCTTGCGCTCGTCCTGCGGGTAGTAGCTCAAGAGATACTGCTGCGAGAGGTCGAGCGAAATTTGCGTGAAGACCGAGTCCAACTGTTCGACCGCGCGCGGGACGTAGACGGCGCCGCCCGTCTGCTCCGTGAGGCGGTACATGCGCTGCTCGGAGACGGGGTCGTGCAGGTTCGGGTCTTCGACCTGTCGCGTCTGCACGACGTAGACCTGACACTCGGCGCGGAGCGCCTTGTTGACGGCATCGTCGAAGCTCACCTCGCTCACTGTGTCCGCGCCGTCCGAGACGATGATGAGCACCTTGCGGCCGGGGAGCGGGCGCATGTAGTCGGACGCCTGCGCCACCGCTTCGAAGAGCGCCGTCGCGCCGTCGGGCGCGCCGAAGCCCTCGACGGTGCGCACGAGCCGCGGCACGTCGTTCGTCAACCCTTGCGAGAGGGTCGGCGTGTTGGAGATGGAGTAGACGGCGGCGCGGTCGATGGGGCGGACGACCGAGCGGAAGAAGCGCACGGCCGCCTGCTTCTCAAAATCGCGCGCCGCCGAAAGGCTGTAGCTGTTGTCGAAAAGGAGCGCGACGTTGACCGGCGTCTCCGAGCGCGTCAGCTCGCCGATAGTCTTGACCTCGCCGTCAATCTTCAACTCGAAGTCTTCGACCTTCAGATCCGTGATCGCACGCCCTAACCCGTCCACGACCGACGCGGGGATGATGACGAGGTTCGAGTCCACGCGCACGACCTCGTCCTCGTCAACCTCCTCGGCCGACTGCGACGACGCCGACTGCGGTTGTCCCGACTCGGTGCCCTGCGGCTGTGGGGCGGGCGCGGGCGTCGGGGCCGTCTGGGGCTGCGCGGTCTGCGTCGGTTGCGGCTGCGGCTCGGGAGTCTCCTTCGGGGCGGCCGTCCGGCGCGGGCGGACGTAGGGCGTCGCCTGCGGCTGCGGCGGTTTCTCCAACTCCTGCGCGGAGGCGGCGTGCGAAGAGAGGTTGAAGGCGAGCGAGGCGAAAGCGACGAGAGTGATGACGCACGAGCGCCGCCGCGAGGCGTTGCGGTTCGTGTGTGGAGGCTCTGTGGGTCGAGGGTTCTGCGGAGGCAAGGCTTTCAAATTCTCCCGTTGCAAAGGCTCGCGGGGCGGCCGGAGTCTCGGAGGCGGCGTCCGAAGAACTTCCGTTGAAATAGTTGACGGGGATGGTCTGCTCGGCGGCTCGCGCGCGCCCGCAACCTACGGAAAGGGGCAATCGGCGCTGACTTCCGAACCGGCTCACGCACCGGCCCGGGCGCCGCATATGCTAACACTTCCCGGCCACTTCCTCTAGTTTTAGCCACGAAAGGATTTCGCGCCCCCCGGCACCCGCTCGCGCTTGACAGGCATCTAAGCCGCTTGTTAACTTAGCCTTCCGCTTTTTTGGAAGCGTTGGTTGGGTTTTTGTAGGCACGTAGCTCAGGGGTAGAGCACTACCTTGACACGGTAGGGGTCCGCGGTTCAAATCCGCGCGTGCCTACCATTCAAACTTTCGACAGGGAGCCCCGTAAGTCCCTTGCCCATTGAAACGATGTTGACGCGAACGCGAACTACGTTTCGATTTTAGTTGACGCTGGCCGGCCCGCCACACGGGTCGCGGCCGCGCGGCGAGGGCGCTTCTGTCGAATCCGATCTCGGTTGGTTAATCCCTAACGGGGACGACACATACGTTTTTCACCCTTCTCCGCGCAGCCGGGCGCCGGCGCGTTGGGCTTTTTGCCCGCGTGACTTGAGGCGGCCCGGCGGGCCGCTTGAGTCTTTCAAAGCTCCGGCCGGAGCGGAAAGGGTTTGTGAGTGATGAGCGAGATAAGCGTACAGCTTGAGGGCGGACGTTCGGCGCAGGTGCCGGCGGGCGCGACCGTGGCCGAGGCCCTGAAGGCCGCCGACCGCGACGCCGCGAAGCAGGCGCTCGCGGCGAAGGTCAACGGCCGCGAGGTTGATCTCACGCACCGCCTCAACGAGTCGGCGAACGGCGAACCTGTTCAGGTCGAGCCGGTGCTGCCGGGCACGTTAGAGGGCCTTGACGTAATCCGCCACTCGACCGCGCACCTGCTGGCCGCGGCCGTGCTCGACCTCTTCCCCGGCACGAAGCTTGGCGTGGGGCCGGCGCTTTTGGAAGACCCGCGCTACGGCTTCTTCTACGACATCATCGCGCCGCGGCATTTGACGGAAGAAGACCTGCCGATCATCGAGAAGCGCATGCGCGAACTCGCCAAGCGCAACCTCGCATACCGCCGCGACGAGATTCCCAAGCACGAGGCGCTGCGCGTCTTCGGCGAGCGCGAGGAGCCGCTGAAGTGTGAGCTGATCGAGGAGAAGGCCGGCGACGTGGTGAGCGTCTACTACATCGACGGCTCGCCCTTCCTCGACTTCTGCCTCGGCCCGCACGTGCCGAACACGAACAAGCTGAAAGCGTTCAAGCTGCTCTCGCTCTCGGGCGCATACTGGAAGGGCGACGCCGAGCGCGAGCAGATGCAGCGCATCTACGGCACCGCCTTCGCCACGCAGGAAGAACTCGACGCGTGGATGAAGCAGCGCGAAGAGGCTGAGAAGCGTGACCACCGTCGCATCGGGAAGGAACTCGACCTCTTCTCTATCCAGGATCAGTACGGCGCGGGGCTCGTCTTCTGGCACCCGAAGGGCGCGGTCATCCGCAAGGCGATGGAGGACTACCTCTACGAGGAGCTGAACCGCCGCGGCTACACATACGTCTACACGCCCCCCAACCCCAACCGCCCCCTGTGGGTCACCAGCGCCCACGACCAGAGCTACGGCGACTCGATGTTCTCGCCGGTCAAGCTCGAAGACGTGGAGTTCCGGCTGAAGCCGATGAACTGCCCGTTCCACATCGGCATCTACAAGTCACAGCAGCGCTCGTACCGCGACCTGCCGCAGCGCTACGCCGAGATGGGCACGGTCTACCGCGCCGAGCTTTCGGGCACGCTCCACGGGCTGATGCGCGTGCGCGGCTTCACGGTGGACGACGCGCACCTCTTCTGCACGCCCGAGCAGGTGCGGAAGGAGATTAGCGACTGTGTTGATTTCGTGAGAGATGTATTCACTACCTTCGGCTTCCATATGGTCAGGTTCGAGCTGTCTGTTAAAGGCAACGACACGAGCAAGAATTATCTCGGCTCGGACGAGGACTGGGGGAATGCCGAGGCCGTGCTTGCTCATGTCTTAGACAAGTTTGTTGACGAGAACGGCAAGCGCATTTACACGCGCGTTGAAGGGGAAGCGGCTTTCTACGGTCCGAAGATTGACATTAAGGTTGAGGACGCTATCGGGCGCCTATGGCAGCTTGGTACGGTGCAGTATGACTTCAACCTTCCGGAGCGCTTTGACCTCGAATACATCGGGGAGGATAACCGCGCGCACCGGCCTGTCATGGTTCATAGAGCACTCTTCGGCTCCATCGAACGCTTCTTCGGCGTACTCATAGAGCACTACGCCGGCGCTTTCCCGATGTGGCTCGCGCCGGTACAGGTGACGATTCTACCTATCACCGACCGTGTCAATGACTATGTCAAGCGTGTCGCGCAGCAACTTCGCGAGAAAGGGTTGCGCGTAGAGACCGATACGCGCGGTGACAAAATCGGCGCGAAGATACGCAATGCACAGTTGCAGAAGATTCCTTTCATGCTCGTTTGCGGCGACCGCGAGATGGAAGAGGGTACGGTCTCTGTCCGCGAGCGCTCGAAGGGTGATATTGGAAAAGCACTCATCGAGGACTTCATCGAAGCAGCAGAATCACTCGTGAAGAGCCGTGCTGCGGACAACAAGGGACTGGAAGACATTATTACCGGGCTGGCAGCGGAAAGATTCAACCAAGAGTTGAAGAATTCCTAGCAGCCCTTTGACACTGGAGGTGTTGGTATTCCTTCATTTCGAGGCCGCGGGCAGCGCCCGGACAACCGCCGCGCCCCCGCCACGCGCATCAACGACCGGATACGCGTCCCACAGGTGCGCGTCATCGCGGAGAACGGCGACCAGCTCGGCATCATGAACACGCGCGAGGCCGTGAACCTCGCGCGCTCGCAGGGACTCGACCTCGTCGAGGTCGCGGCGACGGCCGACCCGCCCGTCTGCCGCATCATCGACTTCGGCAAGTTCACCTACGAGGCGAAGAAGAAGGCGAGCGAGGCGAAGAAGAAGCAGGTCATCATCACGGTGAAGGAGGTCAAGTTCCGACCCGGCACCGACGACCATGACTATAACTTCAAGATGAAGCACGCGCGCGACTGGCTCACCGAGGGCGACAAGGTCAAGGCCACGATCTTCTTCCGCGGCCGCGAGATCACGCACCGCGAGCTGGGCGCGGAGCTTTTGCAGCGCCTCGAAAAAGACCTCGCCGAGGTGGCGGAGGTCGAGCAGCGCCCCAAGATGGAGGGCAACCAGATGTTCCTAATCTTCGCCCCGAAGCGACACAAGTCGCCGAAGCAGCAACAGCAGCAGCAGCAGGAGGCGAAGAGGGACGGCGGCGTCAAAGTGGGGCCGTCCGCCCCGGAAGGCACCGGCGGGATGGTGCAGTCATAGAAGCCAGTTTTCAGTTTTCAGTTTTTAGTTTTCAGCAGGCGGCCCGCGGTCGGAGCCGCGCGCACGGTTGAAGACTAACTGAAAACTAAAAACTGAAAACTGAAAACTGATTGGAGAGCTATTATGCCGAAACTTAAAACACATAAGGGCGCGGCGAAGCGTTTTCGCACGACCGCGTCGGGCAAGGTCAAGCGCGGCCACTCGCACGCGCGCCACATCCTGACGAAGAAGACGGCCAAGCGGAAGCGCTCGCTCGACATCGACGTGCTCGTCTCCGAGTCGGACGAGGGGCGCATCGAGCGCATGCTGCCCTACGGGCGGAGCTAGTTTGAAACTATGAACTATGAACGCTGAAGGCTGAACTGAAAGGCGATCTGTTTTTAGTTCATCGTTCATCGTTCCGAGTTCAGCGTTTAGAAAACGGAGGTATTAGTCATGCCTAGGGCAAAACGTGGGAATAAGCGCACGGAGAAGCGCAAGAAGATACTTGAATTAGCTAAGGGCTACCGCGGGACGAAGTCGAAGCTGTACCGTTCGGCGAAGGAGTCGGTCGAGCGCGGGCTCAAGTTCGCCTACACCGGCCGCAAGCTGAAGAAGCGCGACTTCCGCAGCCTTTGGATCGTCCGCATCGGCGCCGCCGCGCGCATCAACGGCCTGAACTACTCGCAGTTCATGCACGGCCTCACACTGGCCGGCATCGAGCTCGACCGCAAGGCGCTCGCAGACCTCGCGGCCAACTCGCCCGACGCGTTCGCCGAGCTGGCGGGCCAGGCGCGCACCGCCATCGAGAACCGGCCGCAGGCCGCGGCCTGAAGCCGGAGAGAAGACCGACGGGAGGAACTCGGATGAGTTCCGAAGCGGTTGACTACGACGCACAAGTCGAAGCCGTGCGCGAAGCGTTCGAGCGCGAGTTCGGGCGCATCGCGCGCTTTCCTCCCTTCGAGAACGGCGTGCGCTTCCTTGAACAGTCCTGACGGCGGCCGGGGCAATCCTTTAATCTCACCCCGAGGCGGAGTTACCCGATGCGCATTTTCAAGGGCGAGACCTACCTGCTGCTGGGCGGCGCCGGGATGGTCGGCCGGCAGATCGCGCAGGAGATCGCGCGCGAGATGGAACCGCAGCAGATCGTTATCTCCGGCCTCACGCGCGAGGAGGTGAACGAGGCGGTCGGGAGTCTGAGGCGCGACTTCCCGAACGTCCTCTTCACGCCCGCGCCGGGCGACATCTTCGTGCGCTCCGAGTGGAACCCACCCAAACGCGAGCGCCCGCTCAACCGCGGCGAGCTGCTCGCGGGGGCCGAGTACCGCGACGCGCTCTACGCGGACGTGTTTCAAGACCTCGGCGAAGCTTACAGGAACTCGGAGCTGGTGCGGCTCATCCTCGACCACCCGCCGCACGTCGTCATCGACAGCATCAACACGGCGACCGCCTTCAGCTATCAGGACGTGTACGCCGCGTCCGACCTCGCCAGGCGGCAGTTCGAAGAGTTGGACGCCGCGGCGCGCGGGGGCAGAGGGGACGATGAGCTGGGCCGGTTGTTGGGCGCGGCCGGGAGCGCGCTCGCGACCGTCCTCGTCTCGCAGTCGGTGCCACAGCTCGTCCGACACGTGCTGCTCATCAACCGCGCGATGCGGCAGGTGAACACGCGCCTCTACCTCAAGGTCGGGACGACCGGCACGGGCGGCATGGGGCTCAACATCCCTTACACGCACTCCGAGGAGTCGCCGTCGGCGACGCTGATGGAGAAGACGGCCATCGCCTTCGCGCACACGGGGCTGATGTACCTGATGGCGCGCACGCTCGGCGGGCCGGCGGTGAGCGTGCTGCTGGCCATCTTGTTCTTTGGCGTCT
>CAXTSK010000178.1:5335-9193 GCA_964246655.1 uncultured Pyrinomonadaceae bacterium | reverse complement strand
GCGCCCGTCCCGGGCACCGTCAACGACACACCCGCGGGCCTGCGCGTGGCGCCGTCGGCCGCGTCAGCCGACAGCCCCGCGGCGCCGGTCGGGCAGGACGACACGGGCGGGCCGCTTGTCCCTTCGCCTTCGCCTTCGCAGAGCTTCCTGGCACAGGAGGACGCGCCGAAGGTCGGCACGACCAACGGCTTCATCATCCCGCCCGACACGAACGGCGCGGTGGGGCTCGACCGCGTCTTCACGAACACCAACGCGAACTACCGCATCCACGACAAAGCGACGGGCGCCCCGCTCTCGACCGTCTCGATTGACACGTTCTGGGCCTCCACAGGCGGCAGCGGCTTCTTCGACCCGCAGATACAGTTTGACCCTTACAACCAGCGCTGGATACTCGCCATCGCTTCCAGCGCGCAGTCGGCCAACTCGTCGATCAGCATCGCCGTCTCGCAGACCTCCGACCCGGCCGGCAGCTACAATGTCTTCCGCTTCGCCGTCGGCTGCGCCAACAGCGCGGCGGGCTGCACCTCGGGCGGCGAGTGGGCCGACTACCCGATGCTCGGCTTCAACAAGAACTGGATCGCCGTCGGGATGAACATGTTCAATCTCGCGGCGACCGCGAACAACAGCAACAAAGTGCTGGTGCTCGACTACCCTTCGGCGCGCGCGGGCACGGTCGTCGCCACCATCTTCAGCGACCCCCCCAACAGTCCCGCCGGCAACACTCCCATCGGCTTCTGCAACCACCCGGTCACGACCTATTCGGCGACGGAGGAGACGCTCTACTTCGCACAGCACCGTTCGAGCGGCAGCGCGACCTACAGGATTAATAGAATCACGGGCACGCCCGGCACGCCCTCTTTCGACCTCGGCACGACTTTAACGCGCACGGGCGGCGCATGGGTGCAGCCGGACGGCGACATCCTGCCGCAGCAGTGCGTCGCGGGCGTCAGTGGATGCCCTGCGACGCTTCGAAAGATTGACGTGAGCGACTCGCAGGTACGTTCGAACCCGGTTTTCCGCAACGGCCGCGTCTATTACGCGCAGACCGTCGGGCTACCGGCCGGCGGCATGACACACACGGCCGCGCAGTGGACGGTCTTGGACGCGACGACCGGCAACTTCATCGACGGCGGGCGCGTTGACGACCCGACGGCCACGGCCACCAACGGCGGCAGGTGGTACGCCTACCCCTCGCTCTCCGTCAACAAGAACGGCGACATCCTTTTGGGCTTCTCCGAGTTCGAGTCGGACGACTACGCCGACGCGGGCTACGCCTTAAGGCTCGGGACGGACGCGGCCGGGACGATGCGCGACCCCGTCATCTACAAGGAGGGCGAGGACTACTACGAGAAGACCTTCGGCTCGCCGCGCAACCGCTGGGGCGACTACAGCCACACGCTGGTCGATCCCTCCAACGACCGCGACCTGTGGACGATTCAGGAGTACGCGGGCACGCGCGTCGGCGCCGACTCGCGCTGGGGCACCTGGTGGGCGAAGGTGACGGCGCCTGCCGCCGCGGGCGACCTCATGATTTCGGAGTTCCGTCTGTTCGGCCCCAACGGCCCGGCGCCGGTTCCGTCGAACAGCTCGGCCCCCGAGCCGAACGAAGACGAGTACGTAGAGATTTACAACAACAACGACACGCCGCTCACAGTCGCCCCGGCGGACGGCTCGGCCGGATACTCGTTGGCGGCTTCGGACGGCGTGCTGCGCTGCACGATACCGAGCGGCACTGTCATCCCCGCGCGCGGTCACTTCCTCTGCGCCAACTCCGACGGCTACAGCCTTGCGAGCCACCCGGCAGGGACGGGGACGACCGCGACGCCCGACGCCACTTACACCGACAACATCCCGAACAATTCGGGCATCGCCCTCTTCAACACGGCGAACACGGCCAACTACTCGACCACGACGCGGCTCGACGCCGCCGGCCCGGCGACCGAAGGTAACGCGCTCTACAAAGAAGGGACGGGCTACCCGGCGCTGACGCAGTACCTCATCGACTACGCCTTCTACCGCGACACGTGCGGTAAGGGCGGATCGGTCACGACGCTCGGCGCCTGCCCGACCGGCGGCTTGCCCGGGGACACGAACGACAACGCGACCGACTTCCTCTTCGTGGACACGAGCGGCATCAGCGCGGGCGCGGGCCAGCGGCTCGGCGCGCCGGGGCCGGAGAACCTTTCGAGCCCCGTCCAGCGCAACGGCCAGATCGGGGGCGGCAACCTCGACCCCGCGGTCGGCACCTCCAGCCCGCCGAACCGCGTGCGCGACTTCAACACCGACGCGGCGAACAACTCGACCTTCGGCACGCTCCTGCTCCGCAAGACGATCACGAACAACACGGGCGCGCCCGTCACGCGGCTGCGCTTCCGCATCGTCGACCTGACGACGTTCCCGGCGCCCTTCGGCTACGCCGACCTGCGCGCGCGCACGTCGAGCGCACAGGTCGTCACCATCAACGGCCCGAGCACGGCCTGCCCCGCCAACGTCTGCACGGTGCAGGGGACGACGCTTGAGCAGCCGCCCGCGCAGCCGAACGGCGGCGCCTTTAACTCGGCGCTCTCGGCCGACACGGTGACGGTCGCGGCGCCGGTCCCGCCCGGCGGCCAGATCAACGTCCAATTCCTGCTCGGCATCCAGCAGACGGGCACTTTCAAGTTCTTCATCAACGTGGAGGTGCTGCCGTAAGATGGTGGGCAGCTATTTGAAATTTCAAATTCACACGCTCTCACCTGCGGCGACCGGGGAGGCTTTCGGCGCGCGGCGCAGCACGACGAGCGCGACGCCGGACATGATGACGACCCCGCCCGCCACCGTCCTCCACGAAAGCTCCTCGTGCAGCGCGACGACGCCGAGCAGCACGGCCGCCAGCGGCGTGACGAGCGCGATCAGCATCGTCTTCGTCACGTCCACGTGGCGCACGAGCCAGTAGAAGAGCAGGAACGCCGTCACCGACCCGACCAGCGTCAAATACAACAGGCAGATGACCGCGAGCGGCGTCCAATGTAACTTCCCCGGACTGCCTTCCAGCATCAGCGCCGCCGACGCGAGCGCCACGAAGCCGCACGTCATCTGACCCGCCGATAGCACCGGCGCGTCCAGCCTCGCGCCCTTCGCCTTCACCAGCACGTTCGACCACGCCGCGAAGGCCGCGCCCGCCACCACGGCCGCGCTCCCCCACAGAGCCATCGACCCCTCGGCCCCCAACTGGTGCGAGAAGATGACGCCGACGCCCCCGACGCCGAGCAGCGCGCCCGAAAGCCGTCGCGCGTTCAGACGCTCGCCCGGCAGGTAAGGGTGAGCCAAAAGCATCCCGAAGACCGGGATGGTCGCCTGAAGCAGGGCCGCCAGCCCCGAGGAGATGTGCTGCTCGCCCCAGAAGAGCAGGCCGTAGTTGAGCCCGAAGGCCAGCACGCCCGTCTGCGCGAGCATCAGCCACTCGCGCCCGCGCGGCAAGCGCGAGCGACGCGCGGCGACTATCCCCCACAGGATGGCGGTGGCTAACAGAAAACGCGCGGCGGCGAAACTCAGCGGCGGGAGGTCGCGCAGGCCGAGCTTGATGAACATCCAGGTCGAGCCCCAGATGCAGCACAGAAGCAGAAAGACGACGCGAACCTTCATCCGTCTCCTATACATGAGGCTCACGTCCTTGTAAACCGCTTACGTCTCACGACGACATGGACGTTGCCCTCAGGGCGGGATTGGGGTAGGCTCTCCGTCACATAAGAACTCCCCGGACGGCCGTCACGCACGTGCCGACCGCCCGCCGTAAGACCAACTCCTGCCGAAGACCGAGGAAGGAAATTTTCCGTGTCACAGAATCAAGCGCACTAGTGGGTGAACCTCTTCGAAGAG
>CAXTSK010000178.1:0-5325 GCA_964246655.1 uncultured Pyrinomonadaceae bacterium | reverse complement strand
CTGCTCGGCGGCAAGGGCGCGGGGCTCGCCGACATGACGCGGGCGGGGCTGCCCGTCCCGCCCGGCTTCATCGTCACGACCGAGGCGTGCAACGCCTATTACACGAACGGCAAGAACTTCCCCGAAGGGATGTGGGAGCAGGTCATCGACGGCCTGCGCGCCGTCGAGGCGAAGACGGGGAAGAAGTTCGGCGACCCGGAGAACCCCCTGCTCGTCTCGGTGCGCTCGGGCGCGCCCTTCTCGATGCCGGGCATGATGGACACCGTCCTCAACTTAGGGCTGAACGAGCAGACCGTGCAGGGGATCGCCACGCAGACCGGCGACCTGCGCTTCTCCCTGGACGCCTACCGCCGCTTCGCGACCCTCTTCGGCGAGATTGTGATGGGCGTCGCGCACGAGAAGTTCGAGCGCGTGATGGAGCGCTACAAGGCGCAGACCGAGGGCGGCCGCGACACCGATTTAAGCTCCGAACAACTCCGCGACATCATCGCCGCGCAGAAGCAGATCATCTTCTCCGACCAGAGCGGCCTCGCCATTCCCGAAGACCCTTACGAGCAACTCCGCGTCGCCATCGCCGCCGTCTTCAACTCGTGGATGGGCCGCAGGGCTTGTGATTATAGAAGGGTCAACCGCATCCCCGACGACCTCGGCACGGCCGTCAACGTGCAGGCGATGGTCTTCGGCAACATGGGCGCGGAGAGCGGCACCGGCGTCGCCTTCACGCGCAACCCTTCGACCGGCGAGAAGAAGTTGTACGGCGAATACCTTTTGAACGCGCAGGGCGAGGACGTGGTCGCCGGCATCCGCACGCCGAACGAGATCAGCCAGCTACAGGAGGAGCTGCCCGCCGTCTACAAGCAGTTTGAAGAGATAACCGGCCTGCTCGAAAAGCACTACCGCGACATGCAGGACGTGGAGTTCACCATCGAGCGCGGCAAGCTCTGGATGCTCCAGACGCGCACGGGCAAGCGCACCGGCGCGGCCGCCGTCCGCGTCGCCGTGGACATGGTGCACGAAGGTCTCATCGACAAGGCGACGGCCGTCCGCCGCGTCACGCCCGAACAACTCGACCAACTGTTGCACCCCGCCGTAGACCCGAACGCCGACGCCAAGGTCGTCGCGAAAGGCTTACCCGCCAGCCCCGGCGCCGCGCAAGGCAAAGTCGTCTTCGACCCCGACGAGGCCGAAGAGATGGCGCGCGAAGGCGAGAAGGTCGTCCTCGTCCGACAGGAGACGAGCCCCGACGACTTCCACGGCATGGTCGCCGCGCAGGCCATCGTCACCGCGCGCGGGGGCATGACAAGTCACGCCGCCGTCGTCGCGCGCGGCATGGGCAAGTCTTGCGTGTGCGGCGCGAGCGTCTTGAACATCGACTACGGGCAGCAGCAGTTCAACGTCAACGGGACGGTCGTGCCGAAGGGCGAGTGGATTACGGTTGACGGCTCGACGGGGCGCGTCTTCCTCGGCAAAGTCCCGACCATACAGCCGACGCTCGGCGACGACTTCCGCGAGCTGATGACGTGGGCGGACGAGTTCCGTCGCCTGCGCGTGCGCGCCAACGCCGACACGCCGCACGACGCGCAGGTGGCGCGCGAGTTCGGGGCGGAGGGCATCGGCCTGTGTCGCACCGAGCACATGTTCTTCGGCGACGAGCGTTTGGCCGCGATGCGCGAGATGATCCTGGCCGACGGCGTCGGCGCGCGCGAGAAGGCGCTCGAACGTCTGCTGCCTTTGCAGAAGAACGACTTCGTCGGCATCTTCCGCGCGATGCAGGGATTGCCCGTCACCATCCGCCTGCTCGACCCGCCGCTTCACGAGTTCCTGCCGAACATGGACGAGTTGCTGGGCGAGCTGTCGGAGCTGAAGATGTCTTTGCAGCGCGCGGGCTCCATCCGCGAGATGGACAGAACGCTCGACTCCATCGACAGCAAGCGGCGTCTGCTCCATCAGGTCGAGCGACTGCGCGAGGCCAACCCGATGCTCGGCCACCGCGGCTGCCGCCTCGGCCTCATCTACCCGGAGGTGACGCGGATGCAGGCGCGCGCCGTCTTCGAGGCCGCCTGCCAGGTCGCGGGCGAGGGCGTCGAGGTCAAGCCCGAGATCATGGTGCCGCTCGTCTCGACCGCCGAGGAGTTGCGCGACCAGGCGGGCCTCATCAACGAGGTCGCGCGCGATGTCCTGGGCGCGCACGGCATGTCCATCGACTACACGGTCGGCACGATGATCGAGCTGCCGCGCGCGGCGCTGCCCGCCGACAAGATCGCGGAGCACGCGGACTTCTTCTCCTTCGGCACGAACGACCTGACGCAGACGACGTTCGGGCTGTCGCGCGACGACTCGGGCCGGTTCCTCTCGAAGTACGTCGAGATCAAGATTCTGCCCGACGACCCGTTCCAGGTCTTAGACCGCGAGGGCGTCGGGCAGCTCATCCAGATGGGGACGGAGCGCGGCCGCTCGGTGAAGCCCGGCCTCAAGGTCGGCATCTGCGGCGAGCACGGCGGCGAGCCGCGCTCCATCGCCTTCTGCCACCTGACCGGCCTCGACTACGTCTCCTGCTCGCCCTTCCGCGTCCCCGTCGCGCGCCTCGCCTCGGCGCAGGCCGCTTTGGAGATGCAAGGCGACGCCGTCGCCGCGGATAAGTAAAGAGCAGTAGAGTAGTGGGGGGCGGGGCGGCTGGGGGAGGCGGGGGGCGGGGGGGCCCCCCCGGGCCCCGCGCCCCCCCGCCTTTTTTTACTCCCTTCACCTCACTACTGTCTACCGTCTACTGCTTTTGGGCGGATGTTATAGTAGTCGGACTTCCATGACTCCTTCACCCATCATCTGGCTGCCGAAGCCTTCGACCATCTTCTACATCGCCGCCATCGGGACGGCGTCGGGCGTCATCGTCGTCTACCTCTTCTGGTGGGCCGTCTCGCGCTACAAAATTCTGACGGCGCGCGAGCGGCCTCTGCGTGCGCGCAAGGTCTCGCTCTGGCACGACCCGGGCGACGTGGGGCGACTCGACTTCCGCGGCGGGTACGGCGGGCGCGGGCGAGAGCCGAAGCCGCCGTTCCGCTTCGTCGAGGAGCACGCGACGGGGTCGAACCCGTGCATGTCGGTGCACGACGCGCGCGACCTGCGCTGGCGCGTGAAGTGGGGCGACGAGGTGAAGAGCGAGACGTTCACGACGCGGCTAGCCTGGGCCGCGGGCTACCACGTCGAGGCCGCGTACTACGTCGCGTCGGGCCACATCCACGGCGCCGAGAACCTCGGGCGCGCGCGCGCGTGCGTCGCCGAAGACTTCAGCTTTTCGGACGCGCGCTTCGAGCTGGACGAGGAGGGCGTGCGCAAGCTCTTCGACGAGCACGGGTGGTCTTGGGACGACAACCCGTTCGTCGGCACGCGCGAGCTGGCGGGCTTGAAGGTGCTGCTGATGCTCGTGTCGAACTGGGACAACAAGGACGTGCGGGACGTGGCGCGCGGCTCGAACACGGCCATCTTCGAGCACACCTTGCCGGACGGGACGAGAGAGGCGCGCTATCTCATCATCGACTGGGGCGCCTCGATGGGAAAGTCCGGCAGCCCCCTGACGCGCACCAAGTGGGACTGCGAGGGCTTCGCTTCGCAGAACGCGGACTTTGTGCGCGGCGTGAAGGACGGGGTCGTCGAGTGGGGCTACACGGGGCAGCGGACGGACGCGGCGACCGAGGGCATCAAGGTCGGCGACGTGCGCTGGCTCTACTCCTACCTCGGCCGCGTCACCGACGACCAACTTCGCGAAGGGCTCTTCGCCAGCGGCGCCACGCGCGCGGAGGCCGACTGCTTCACGCGCGCCCTGCGCGAGCGCATCGAGCAGCTCGGCCGCGTCGCGGAACCGGGCGACGGCCCCGCGTGACCTTAATTTATTTCGTCCGGGTCGATAGTCGCGGCGCGGAAACGGGTCGTAAGCTATCGGGGAGTGATCTCCCCGAGAAAGTGCTAAGCGGTCAGCCCTGCTCGCCATTGACAAAGGCGCCTCGGTAAGATATACCCTGCCGCTGTTCCGCATGGCCTGCCCCGGACGCATCATCCTCGCGGCCCGACACGCTGTAACGGAAAGCTCACTTTCGTCTTATAGCTCTCAGGGAATGAGGATCGGACTTTGTCCCGCGTCGTACGTCGCCCGCGCGCGTTCGGATGGGGACGCGGTGCCTCCAACGATTCGTGAGAAAGGAGATCGGCGGTGACAGAAGAGAAAATCCCATCGGCGGTGACAGAAGAAAAAATCCCATTCGAAGTCCAGAGGAAGTTGATCTTCAAGTTCGACGTGCCGGCCATCCGCGCGGAGATGGCGAGGTTGCTTGCCCTCCCGAAATGTGCGAGCTTCGTCCGGGAACTGCTCGACAGGGTGTCGAAGAACGCGTCGCCCGGCAACACGCTGGTCGCGAAGGGCGACGTACTGAAGGTCTTCGACATCGTCGTTAACGAGCAGAAAGGGCTGGTGCGCGCGGGCGACACGGCCAACGGCGCCATAGGGGGCGCCAACTTCGCGGCCGGGAGCATCGAAGGGAAGAACGCGCGGATTCAGATCGGCAACTTCACCACCGGCGCGGCCGTCACGATGAAGGAGCTGGCGGCGTTGTACGTCAAGAGCGACGCGCCAATCTGCATTCACGAGACGCTCCACCACTGCGGGCGGCTCGTCTACTCCGACCAGGAGTACGCCATCGCGGTCAGCGCGATGAACGGCAACAACCCGCCGCTGCCGGTTCCGCCCCCGGACATCGACAGCCGGTTCATGTACAGCAACTACTGGGACCAGGCGTTGAGGAAGACTTACAAATAGGATGGGCAGGCTTAAGGTCACGGGGGTCGTTGCGGCCTGTGTGTGCGCCGTGCTGTTGGCGGCGGCGCACGCGCAGGCCAAGGATTGGCGGCGGCTCGTGCCGTTGCGCTCGACGCGCGCGCAGGTCGAGCGGCGGCTGGGCAAGCCGCGCGGCGGCTACCACGAGTTGAAGACCGAGCGCGCCTTCTTCTTCTACTCGGCGGGGCGCGGCTGCGCGGGCGGCGAAGCCTGGAACGTGCCGCGCGACACGGTCGCCCGCATCGTCGTCACGCCGAAGACGAAGCTGCGGCTGTCGGCGCTGCGCCTCGACATGAAGAGGTTCGAGAAGTCCGCAGACGCGGAGATCCCGACGCACGCGCTCTACAAGGACAAGGAGGCCGGCCTCACCTACGAAGTGTACGAAGGCGACGGCGAGTCGAACGGTCTGATCCTCCACATCCAATACGACCCGACCGCGAGGGACGACAAACTCCTCCGCTGCCCCGGCGCCGACTGAAAGCCGCGGCACCACAGCCTAAGCG
>CAXTSK010000177.1:0-9194 GCA_964246655.1 uncultured Pyrinomonadaceae bacterium | reverse complement strand
GTGCCGTTGTTGGAGACGTTGATGGCGGCGGCCAGGGGCGTCGGGGCGTGCTGGGGGTGGTTGAGGATGTTGTGGCGGGCGGCGCCGACCTCAAGCTTCATCGTCTCCGTGAGGCGGAAGCTCTTGCGGAGGCCAAGGTTCGCGCCCCACGTGCCCGGGCCGGTCAGCGCGTTGCGGCGGACGAGGCTCGGGTCGTCGAGCAGGCCCGCACCCATCGAGGGCGGCGCGAAGGCCGCGACGTTGAAGATGGCCCCGTCCGTCCCGCCGTAAGGGCTCGTGCCCGAGGCGAGGACGGGGCGGAACGAGGTGCTCGTGGCGAAGCCGCCGAGCGCGTCTATCGAATCGCTCGCGACGTTGCCGGGGAAGACCGGGTCGCAGTTGCCGCAGAAGTAGAAGGGCGTGAAGCCCGTCCCGCTCTTGGCGAACATGTTCCAGGAGAGCTGCCAGCCGCCGATTGTCTGGTCGAGCCACGGCGCGGCGTCTTTGCCGAAGGCGCGCCCCTTGCCGAACGGCAGGTTAACCATGCCGTAGGCGATGAAGCGGTGGCGCGAGACGAAGGCGTCGCGGCTGAAGTCGCTGCCGGGGTTGAACTGGTTGTAAACCGTCCCGCCCAAAGACGAGTTGCCGGTGTCGAGGCCGCTGCCCTTCTGGTCGAGGAGCGTGTAGCTGACGTTGAAGGTGAAGCCGTTCGCAAAGCGGCGATTGGCCTCGACCTGCAAAGCGTGCGAGCGCCCGGTGCCGAAGTTGTTGTAGCTGAGCAGGAAGGTGCCGAGCTCTGGGAACGGCAGGCGCGCGCGGTCGGCGTCGGAGATGACGCAGTCGCCGTCGTTCGGCGTGCAGGGGTCGCCGTCCTCGTTGCGCGTGCCGAACGGCGTGTTGCTCGGCGGGAGCAGGTTCAGGTCCGAGCCGCCGATCAGCCCGTGCAGACGGCTCCCCAAGTAGGAGACGCGCAGGCCCGTCTTCCAGCCCACCTCGCGCTCGACGGTGACGTTGTACTGCTCGATGCGCGGCTGCTGTAGGTCGAAGGGGATCAGGTTAACCGACGGCACGGTGCTGGCCGCGTCGAGGCGGCCGCCGCTGAACGGCGTCTGCCCCGTGGGCGTCAGGCCGCCGGGCCAGCCGCCGAGCAAGGTCGTGCCGACGGTGCGCGCCCGCCGCGTCTGGTTGAAGGGCACGGAGGCGAGCGCGTCGCGGATGCCTTGCGCGGCCGCGGTCGGGAAGAAGATGCCGTAGCCGCCGCGGATGACCGTGCCCTCCGTCAGCCGCCAGGCCAGGCCGACGCGCGGCGCGAAGTTGTTCTTGTCGGCGTTGACGAGGCCGTGCGGGAGGCCCGCCTCCTCGGCCGTCACCACGCCGTAGCCGACTATCGCCGGGTCTATGAGCGGGAGCACCGAGGCGTCCGGCACGATGAAGCGCCCGCGGCGACCGCCGGGCCCGCTGAAGCTGGGATCGAAGTTGACGAGCAGGTTGTTCGCCTCGTTGAAAGGCGTGAGCAGCTCGTAGCGCAAGCCCAGGTTGAGCGTGACGCGCGGGTGGATGCGCCAGTCGTCCTGCACGAAGAGGCCGTGCTCCCAGTTCGAGGCGTCGAGGCCGGGCCGGAGCTGGCTGACGTAGAAGACCGAGTTCGCCCCCTGGCCGAGCAGGAGGCGCCCGAACGGGTCGAGGTTGGTGCCCGTGTAGTCGATGCGCCCGCGCGGGTTGCCGCGGTTCGCCGTGAAGTCGTCCACGGCGCGGTTACGCACCGAGTCGAAGCCGCCCTTGAACGTGTGCTTGCCCTTCGACCACGTTATGGTGTCGCCGAAGGTCATCAGGTTCTGGTTAAGCCGGCGGTCAACGCTCCGGCCGCCGTTGGTGAAGCGGGTGAAGTTCTGGATGCGCAGCTCCGGCTGGCCGAAGGTGTCGAGCGGGACGCTGCCGATGACCGAGCCGACCGCCGCGATGTCCGCGTCGCTGAAGTTGATGGAGGAGAAGAACTGGCGCAGCGTAATCGGCGCGTGCGAGAAGACGTTCTGGCGGTTGAAGCCGCCGCGCAGCTCGTTGACGAGCGTCGGCCGGAAGACGCGCGTGTAGGAGAGCGAGAGCGTGTGGTTGGTCTGCTCGTTCTCGCGCAGCCCGAAGGCAGGGAAGGCCGCGCCCGCGACGGCGCCCGCTTCCCTGGGCCGATTCTGGAAGTTGTAAACCGCGTAGAACTTGTCGTTCGGCGAGAAGTCCTGATCGACGCGCGCCGTCACGAGGTCGCGCGTCTCGCGCTGCGTCAGGTTCTGCGCGAAGTTGACGAGGCGGCCGAAGGAGTCGGTCGGCGCGTCGAGGCTCGACTTCGGGTAGTAGACATCTAAGAGCTTCGCGACCGTGGGGTTGATGAGGCGCTGCGGGATGGTGACGAAGCGCCGCGTGCCGCTGACCAGGACGGTGTTGTTCGCCAACTCCTGCGCCGTCAGCAGCGGCAGGATGTTGGCCGGGACGGCCGGCTTGCGCGCGTTGGTGATCTGCGAGAAGTCGCCGTTCAGGAGCCGCTGACCGGGCAGCCCGCTGCTGGACGAGAAGCGGATGGGCGTCAGGTTCCAGCGGCGCTCGTAGGAGCCGAGGAAGAACGTGTGCTTGGAGCCGGGGACAGGCCCGCCAATCGAGCCGCCCGTCTCGTTCAGGTTGAAATACGGCTTGGGGAAGTCCGGCGCCGCGGGGTTCGGCACGAAGTTCGCCAAGTCAATCTTGTCGCCGATGCTCCAGGCCGCGAGCGCCGAGTTCTTGTTGTTGTAGAAGAGCGACCCGTGGTACTGGCTCGTGCCGCGCTTGGTCTCGATGCGGATGTTGGCGATGCCCGCGTACTCGGCCGAGAAGTTGTTCGAGAGCACGGTCAGCTCGCCGATGGCTTCGAGCGACGGCTGGCTCGTCGTCGGCTCGCCGAAGATGCCGCCGTTCGAGCGCTGGCCGTCGAGCGAGAAGGACGCGCCGTAGCTCTGCGCCCCGATGAATTTGAAGGCCGTGTCCTCGTTGCCCGAAGTGATGTTCGGGTTCAGGTAGAGGAAGCTGTAGATGTCGCGGCTGTCGCGCGGCAGCTCGGTCAACTGCTGAGCCGTCAGGTTCCCGCTGATCGTCGGCGTCTCGGTCTGGATGATGCCGGCCTCGGCCGTCACGTCCACGGTGGTGGTCGCCTCGCCGACCTCAAGCGTGGCGTCGGCCCGCACCACGTCGCTGCCCGTCAGCACGGCGCTGATGACGGTGGTCTTGAACCCCTGGGCGGTGATGGTCACGCGGTAGTTGCCGTACTTGAGACCGGCCGCCTCATAGTAGCCCTCCCCGTTGGTCTTGAGATCCCGCGAAATGTTGGTCGCCAGATCCGTCACCTGCACCGAGGCGTTCGAGATCACCGCGTCGCTAGGGTCGGTCACGGTGCCGCGGATCGTTCCGAGGTTCGTACCCTGCGCGAGCGCCGCGACCGGCACGAAAACGAGGCACGCAGCCAACAGGATGGCTGACAAGACTCCGTTACTTCTCATTAATAGACTCCTTGCCATGAGGGAATTTTCTTCCGAGAGCGGCGGACGACCGCACGCCGTCTTCAACGCCAACCTGAGCAGGTCGCCGGCTCGGATTAGTTGACGTTTTAAACTAACGGGGCAAAACCTTGGAATGTACAGGACGTTTTACGCGGGTCGGGGAGCAACTCGCAGCAGTTTTATCCCTGCGAAGCGAGCTTATACCATGCTCCGAGCCGTAGCGCAAGCAGATTTGTTTACGATGACAACATTCCCTACGATTCTACCCTCCGACGGTCAATCCACCTCGACGGTCGCGAGGTCGTACCAGCCGTCGGCCGACCCGCCGCGGATAGCCAGCCGCACGGCCGGCAGGCGCGTGCGCGGGTCGAGTAGCGCGACACGAAGCATGTATGTGCCGGGCTTGAGCGTGTCGGGAACGAAGACCGTGCCGTCGTAGACGGCGTCGCCGGGCAGCCACTTCCGCACGTCCACGGGGAGCGTCACGACCTCGCTCGCCCCGGCCGAGCGGAACTGGAGCGCCAACTCGTACTCCCTGTAGGCGGGGGCGACGCCGGCGTTGAACCACCACATGTGGACGGGCATCATCAGTCCGGCCCGGGCGCGCCGCGGGTACTCCGCCCGGCGCAGCACGAGGCGGTAACCCATACGTTTCTGGAAGTCATCGAACTTCCCGTGCCACTCGGGCGGCAACCTCGAAGACTTGACGTTGAGCCTGCTGACGTGCCAGCGCAGGGCCTGCGCGAGGATGTAGTCCACGTCCCAGCCCTTCTCCTTCCAGAACTCGGGCACCCAGCAGGTCTCCAAGGAGACGGGGCTACGCCGCCAGACTTCCTCTATCCCGGCGCGAACGACCTGCTGCGGGTAGAAGTCGAGCATGTGCGAGAAGGTCGGGCGGTCTTTCCACTGCCGTCCCATGTCGCCCAGGCAGTCGAGCCGCCAGCCGGCCCCGCGCCCCGTGCCGTAGGCGAGAGCGCGCGGCTCGTCGAAGTTCATGAGGAGCGGCGTGCGCGGGAGGGCTTCGAAGTAGATGTCTATGAGCGCGCGCTGGTGCTCGAAGGAGGGTATGTAGTTGCTCCAGCCCTCGCCCCAATAGCCGACCGAGGAGACATCGACGCTTTCGAGCGAGGGGTGGCCGTCGTAGCGCGCGCCGGCCGCGGCGACGAGCGCCCCCCAGTGTTTGAGGTAGAGCGGGTCGCCGAAGTCGGGCTGCCAGATGGCCCCGTCTTTGTCTGCGGGTTTGTTGGCGCGGCGCGCGCCGGACTTCTGATACCACTCGGGCAGTTGGTGTTTGTCGTCGTAGGGCATGAGCCGGACGGCGAGCGTCTGGCCGTGACGGCGTGCCTCTTCGAGCGCGGCGTCGATGATCTCCCAGCGGAACTGCCCGGGCGAGGGCTCAAGGGCTGACCAGAACCAGCGGCAGTAGGCGACGGACGACGCGGGGAAGTCCGGCTTCGCGGCCGCGTCGGGCTGCCGGCCGAGCGGCCCCTCCTCCGACCACTTGAGCCCCTCGTTGAGCGGCTGGCCGTTGAACCGCTGGAACGTCTCCACGCCCATCCCGGGGTTCACCAACACCTCGTCGCTCTCCGCGGGCCTGACCACGACGGTCTCGTCCTGCGCCATCCCGACGCGGCAGAGCGCCGCCAACATGAGAGCGACCGCTGCGACTCGCTTGTACATTCGCTTGCCCACCTCCAAGCTTATCCGGACTCTTGCCCCGCGTCGTTCGACGCGATGTCGCTCAAGTCTCCTTGTCTTCTTTCAACGCGGGATGACCGGCAGGACTAGCGAGGAGGCGTGCGCCGCGTCGTGGTAGACGGTCTGCTCGGCCTTCCGCATGCGTGACGAGGCGGAGGACGGCTCGCCCGTGTTCAGGTTGCGGTCGAAGCGAGGGAAGTTACTGCTCGATACGTAGAGGCGTATGCGGTGGCCGGCCCTGAACAGGTTGCTCGTCGCCCAAAGGTCAACGGTGTACTTGTAGACGCGGCCGGGCACGAGCGCCTCCGCGCGCGCGCTCGCCTCGCGGTAGCGTGCGCGCACGACGCCGTCGGTCAGGAAGCGCGCGTAGCCGTCCGGCGAGACATCGACGAGCATCGCCGTGAAGTCCGTGTCGGGCGCGGACGTTGACGCATAAAGTTCGACCGTGACGAAGCCCGTCACCTCCGTGTCCCTTTCGAGCGGCGGCGTTGAGAAGACGAGTACATCCCGCCGCCCCTCGTTCGGGCGCTGGTCGAAGGGGCCGGGCGGGAGCGCCTGGCCGCAGCAGAGGCGCCCGCCGATGGTGGGCACCGGGTCGGCGGGGTCGTAGACGAACTCTTCGGGACGCTCCTCGCGGGGCGCGGTCGTCGAGAGCGAGCCGTCGCCCGCGACCGTGGCCGCGCCGCGCGAAGAGTGCAGGAAGTATTTCGTGTAACGCGTGCGCGCGAGCGGGAACTCGCGCTCTGAGCGCCAGACGTTCTCGCCCATGACGAAGATCGAGACGGGCGGCGCCGTGGCGTACTCGTTACGCTCGCCCTTCAAGGCGTAGTCGAACCACCTGAGCGCCGTCCCCGTCATGTCGAGCACCGCGCTCTTGCCGAACGTCACGTCGCCGATCTTGCCTTCGGACGAGGTCGGGGCGTGCGCCCAGGGGCCGAGGACGAGGCGCTGCCCCTCGCGCACCGCGGCCGTCGCGCCGCGCTCGCGGAGGCCCGTGTAGTTTTTGATCGAGCCTTTAAGGAACAGGTCGTGCCACCCGCCCCCGTGCAAGCCCTTGACCGACATCTCTCCGTAGTGCTCCGAGACCTTCCACTGCCGCCAGTAATCGTCGTCGCGCTCGTGGCGCAGCCAGTCGCGGAAGTAGGGCGCGAGGTCGGCGGCTGTGGGGGGCTTCAGCACGGGGTAACTTTCGACGGGGAGCGTCGCGACCCAATCCTTGGGACGGGCGGTCTCCACGGCTTTGCGCCGGAGCGTGTCCTCGGCGAGGATCGAAGTCCAAGAACTGACGAACCACTGCATCAGCGCGCCGCTCTGGTAGGTCCAGCCGTCGTAGTACTCGGAGGCCGTCACGTAAGGGAAGACCGCGACGAGGTGAGGCGGGCGCGCCATCGCCGCGAGCATCTGCGTGGCCCCGACGTAGGAGCCGCCGAACATCCCGACCCGGCCGTCCGCGTAGTCGAGCGCGGCGGCCCACTCGACCGTGTCGAAGCCGTCCTGACTTTCATACTTGAACGGGTAGAACTCGCCGCCCGAGTCGTAACGCCCGCGCGTGTCCTGCAAGATGACGACGTAGCCGTGCGCCGCGAGTTCGCGCGCCATCAAGGTCTCGCCCCTCCGGTCGTACGGCGTTCGTTCGAGCAGCACGGGGAACTTGCCCTGCGCGCGCGGCCGGTAAACGTCCGCGACCAGCTCGACTCCGTCGCGCATCTTCACGCGCACGCCGTCCTGCGTGACGACATTGAAGAGAATCTCGTCGCCCGCGGTGGATGATTGAGGGCTCGCGTGAAAGCTCGCGCCGCGCGGCACGCCGGACGCGCAGAGCAGGACGACGACCGCGAGCGCCGCCTTCATAAACGTGTTCACTCTCATCACGCCCTATCCCCAAAGGTCACTCTCAATTTCGATGTCGGATGATCGCCCGCAGGTTAAGAGTTCAGCCCGCGTCGTGGCGCATGAAGTAGACGAGTTGGCTCGAAAACTGAAAGGCCCAGTTGAAGGCGCGCGCGGGTCGGTTGACGTTCAGCCCGACGGCGAGTGGGAAGAGTCGTGCGAAGCGCGCGCGGTATCGGGCGCGCTGCCGCGGGTCGCGGCTGAAGAAGAGCCCCATCGCGAAGGTGTAAGCCATCTCCGCGTTGTGCATCTCCATGTCGGGGCCTTCGGCGCCCGGCGGCTCCTTCGGGTCGAAGGCCGCGAAGCAGTTGATGACGTAGTAAGCCTTCGAGCCGTCGGGCACCATCCCGCGCCGGTCGAGGAAATCGCACCACTTCGTCACCATCTCCGGCACGCGCCTGTCATTCGTCAAAGTCCAGTAGTGAAAGAGCGGGTCGAGCAGCAACGCCATCATCCACGCGGAGGTCGCGCCGTGGAAGGTCGCCTCGTTCGGGTCGTACTTCTCCCAGTCCTGCCGCAAGGAGCCGTCGGGCGGCCGCCCGTCTGGCGGCTGACGTTGGTGTTTGTAGTAAGCGTCGGCGCACTCGCGCGCCTTCTCCCAGTAGGCGCGTTCGCCCGTCATCTCCCAGCCGTGCAGGACGCCGAGCAGGCCGTAGCCCTGGTGCCGCAGCGTCCAGAAGTTTCGATCCTTCTCGGGGTCTACGCCGAGCGCGACCGACTTGATGTTCTCGGGCCGGTAGACGGGGTTCTGGTGCTTGAGGCAGTAGCGCGCCATCGCCTTCCCGGCTTCGAGCGCGCGTTCGTCGCCCGTGAGCAGGTAGTGTATGTGCATGGCGCGCGGGTAGACGTATTTGAGGTCTGCGCCCTTCAGCGTGAAGATGCCCGCGTCGTCGCCCTCCATCTTCGTGTGCAGCCGGACGAAGTGCGCGGCCTCGTAAGCGGCTTCGAGAAACTTCCGCCCGCCCGTGCGCGCGTACATTTTGTACCAGCAGGTGGTGCGGTCGAAGAGCCACTCGTGGTAGACCCGACTGTCGATGAAGGCGAGCGACCCCGGAAAGTTGCGCTCGACGAAGCGGTCGTAGTCGGCGTACCCGCCCGACTCCGCCGCGGGCGTCTGCGGCCCCACGACCAGTGACTCGCAGAGCCACGCCGCGGGCAGGACGGCCAGCACGCGCGGCCCCTTCAACCCGTCATCGTCAATCAACGTCTGCGCGACGGGGACGAACTCCTCGACCCGGCGCGCCCGCGGCCTCTCGAAGACGACCTTAACTTTCTGCTCGCGCGCGCGGCTGAAGTCGGCCCGGAACTGGACGAGCAGGGAGCGTACGTCGCCCGCGCGGCCGCCTGCCCGCCACGGCTCAAGCGAACGAATCGCCGCTCTCACCTCCGCGCCGGACGCGTCCAAGATGCGCGCGCGGCGTGCGTCCGACAGAAGTCCCGGAGGCAGGGGCACACCAAAGCTCACGACCTCTTCACGCCCTAAGTCCTGCGTGCGACCGACGAGCGTCACCTCCACCGCGCGCGCCCGTGCGCGCGCGGCGAAAGAGCCCGACCCGAGCGCCGCGCGACTCGCCGCCAGCGCGGCGAAGCCCGACGAAAGAAAACTCCTGCGCGAGATTGAAGATTTCGACATCACAAACAGACTCGCCGCCGCGCTCAACTTCCCGCGGGCGCTGCTGCCCGCCCTCACATCTCTTCAGGCGCTCAGTCCGAGCAGTCGCGCGGCGTTCTCGTAATAGACCTTCTTGAGAATCGTCTCGGACAGGCCGAGGCCGTAGATGCGCCAGCGCCCCTGCGGCGGCTTCGACGCAGGGGCGTAGTCGAAGTACTCGTCCTCAGTCTCCAGGAAGCGGAAGTAGATTTCGTAAAGCTCCTCGCCGAAGATCTGCTGCGGCGTCTCGCGCCCTTCGGGGACGGCGTCGGTGGCGAAGAGAATCCTGTTCTGATCCCTGTCGAAGAACCTGCGCGCGGCGCGCGGCGACGCGGTTGCGCGCCTCGTGCAGTTCGCGGGTGGTCGCCCGCCCGAGCCCCGCCACCGCGACACTCGCCGGCCACCGCCTGCGACTCAGACACGCCATCGCGTTCAGCCCCTTGTGGAGTTTTGGTTGA
>CAXTSK010000176.1:0-9218 GCA_964246655.1 uncultured Pyrinomonadaceae bacterium | reverse complement strand
GTGCTCTGCACGAAGGAGTAGATGCCCGCGCACGCGAGCGCGAAGCAGACGACGCCGAGCGCGACGTAGAGTGCGCGGCGCGAACTTCCGCGGGGCGGCGCGTCCGCGACCTTCACGCGCGTGACGACAGACTTGTCGTCCGCCTCTTCGACCGTGGTCGGCTCGGCGCCGCGCGCGTTGGTGCGTGCGGCCGAAGGCCCTTCGTTGAGTAACGTGGCCGCCTCGCGCGCGTCGGCGGGTCGCGTCTCGGCCGCGCCCATCAAGCGCGTCTGCTGCTCGGACGCGGCGCTGGGAACGAGCGTCGTCGCGGTGGCGGCGTCCGAAGACTCCGAAACGGAGTGCGCGGCCTCGCGCAGCGCGGCGCGCATCTCTTCGGCCGAGCTGAAGCGGCGCGCGGCGCTCAGCGCCATCGCGCGCGCGAGAAGGTTCGAGACTTCGGCGGGGACGACGTGCGCGGCCGTCTCGCTCGCGGGACGCAGGGGGTCCGGATCGCCGTTGAGCACGGCCGTCGCGCGCGTCAGGGCGTCGGGCGGCGGCGCCCCCGTCAAAAGGTGGTAGAGGGTCGCGCCTAAAGAATAAAGGTCGCTGCGCGGGTCGGTGCCGGCGCCCTGCATCTGCTCGATGGGGGCGTAGTTGAAGGAGTAGCCGAAGAGGCTCGCCGTGTTGGTGACGCGCGTCTGGAGCGGCGTGCCTTTAGCGAGCCCGAAGTCGAGCAGCACGACCTGGTCGCGCGCGGTCAGCTTGAGGTTCTGCGGCTTGATGTCGCGGTGGATGACCGAAGGCTCCTGCGTGTGCAGGTAGTCGAGCGCGTCGAGTAGCTGGTCGGCCCAGCCCAACACCTGACGCGGGGGGAAGCCCGAGCCGCCGCGCGCCTTCAACAGCTGCGAGAGGTCTTCGCCGGGGATGTACTCCATGACGAGGAACTGCCCCTCGGCCTCCTCGAAGTGGTCGCTGACGCGCGGCAGCGCGTGGTGACGCAGGCGGTTGAGGAGCCGCGCCTCGCGCTCGAAGGCTTTGCGCAGCGCCGGGTCGTCGAAGAAGGTCTCCTTGAGCGCGACCGTCGAGCCGAAGCGGCGGTCGGTCGCGACGTAGACGGCACCCATGCCGCCCGCGCCGATCTGCCGCTCGACGGCGTAACGGTTCTGCAAGACTGTCCCGGGCTCAATCATCCGCGCAATCGTAAATCGTGAATCGTAAATAGTAAATCAACCTTGAAGCACTCCGAGCATCGCGTCGTGGACGAGGCCGTTGCTGGCGGCGATGGGCGGCTTGTAGATGTGGAAGGGGGAGCCGTCGTAGCGCGTGACGCGGCCGCCCGCCTCCTCGACGAGCAGCACGCCCGCGGCCACGTCCCAGGGGCGCAGGCCCTCCTCGTAAAAACCGTCGAAGCGGCCCGCGGCGAGGTAGGCGAGGTCGAGCGCGGCCGCGCCGTCGCGGCGCACCGACTGCGCCTTCATGATGAAGTCGCGGAAGTAGCGCGCGAAGTCCGTGCGCGTACGCACGTCGTAGGGGAAGCCCGTGCAGATGAGCGCGCGGTTCAGTTCATCAATTTCAGAGACGCGCACGCGGCGGCCGTTGAGGGTCGCGCCTTCGCCGCGCTCGGCCGCGAACAGCTCGTCGCGCGCGGGGTCGTAGACGACGCCGACGACCACCGAGCCCTCGTGTTCGAGCGCGATGGAGACGCAGAAGACCGGGTAGCCGTGCGCGTAGTTGGTCGTGCCGTCGAGCGGGTCGATGATCCACTTGTGCGCGTCGTCCGCGCCCCCGGCCTCGGCCACGTCGCCCGACTCCTCGGTCAGGATGCGGTGGCGCGGGTGGTAGCTGCGGATGCGCTCGACGATGAGGCGCTCGGCCGCGAGGTCGGCCTCCGTCACGAGGTCGATGTCGCCCTTGTTCGAAACCTGCAACGCGCGCCCGAACTTGTCGGCCAGAATCTTCCCGGCCTCTCTCGCGGTCTGGATGGCGAAGTTGAGCAAGTCACTTCTCCTTAAGTATCGCCACAATCTCGATCTGGATGGGCTGGCCCGTGACTTCGATCTCTTTGTCGGAGACGTAGACGTTGATCTCGGAGCGGACGCCGAAGCGGCCTTCGAGGTAGATGCCGGGCTCGATGGAGAAGCAGGTGCGTGGGATGACGCGTCGCGAGTCGCGCGTCTCGAAGTCGTCGATGTTGGCGCCGTTGCCGTGGCCCTCTTCGCCGATGGAGTGGCCGGTGCGATGCGTGAACTGTTCGCCGTAGCCCGCGCGCTTGATGACTCCGCGTGACACGTCGTCCACCTGCGCGGCGCGGATGACTTTCCCGTCGCGGAAGGCCGCGCGCACAAACTCGGTGGCGGAATCGCGCGCCTCCTTGACGATGTTGAAGACCTTGACGTACTCGTCGGGCACCGACTCGCCGACGTAGCCGACCCAGGTCTGGTCGGCGACGATGGCGCCGGGTTTTTTAAGCTTCTCGGAGATGTCGAAGAGGACGAAGTCGCCGCGGCGGATGGGCGTGCTGCGCTCTGACGTAGGGAAGTAGTGTGGGTTGGCCGTGTTCGCGCCGACGGACACGTCGCCGCCGCCCGCCGTCATTCCCTCCGCGTCGAGGCGGCGGGCGATGAACTGCTGGATGTCGTATTCGGTCGGCGTCTCGTTGTTTCTGATTCGGCGCGCGATCTCGGCGAAGCCCTCCATGATGACCTTGTGAATCTTGTCGGCGGCCTCGCGGTGCGTGTCGAGCTGCTCGGGGGTGAGCACGGCCTCGAACTGCTGGACGAGGTCGGCGCTGGTGACGACCGAGACGCCGCTCATCGAACGCACCAGCTCGATGGTGCCCGCGTCCACGCGCGCGACGTAGGGGATGTCGCCCATGGGCGAGTACTGCATGGCGACCTGCTTGAGCACCACGCGCCTGTTCTTGAGGCCGCCGGAGGCGAGCGCGTCGCGGACGGCGGCGTGAAGTTGTTCCCAGCTCGCGTAGATTATTTTTCTGCCGGGCAGCGCGTCGAGGCGGTAGCGCTCGATGGAGTGGACGACGCGGACGGGCTCGCCGACGACGGGGACGTAGTAGAACCAGCGGCGCGTGGTGACGCCGTTGGTCGGCAGTTTCAGGATGCGGTAGGCGAGCGGGTCGCTGCGGCGGAAGTCGTAGAAGAGCCAGCCGTCGAGGTTCGCCTCGCGCAGCGCCGCCTGTATCTCGGCGACGCGCCTGACCTGCTCTTCGCCGGGCCGCGCCTCCTGCGCGCGCGTGGCCGTCGAGAGCAAGAGTAATAATGTGAGCGCCGCGAGCGTGTAGTTTGTTCTTCTCATTGAAATCTCTTCTCACTCATAAAGCTTACGCAGCGTCGCGCGCCACTTGGCGTGCGAGACGAGGTCGGTGCTGTCGCTGAAGAGGTCGAGGCTGCCGACGGGTCGGCGCGCGGCGATGCGGCGGACGCGTTCGTCCTCGATGCGCTCCGTAATCCGCGCGGCGAAGCCGTGCAGCTCGATGACGCGGAAGGGGCGGCCGAAGAAGGCGCGCGGCTCAGTCGGGAGAGAGTCTGTGACGCCGAGCCGATTGTGCATCGCCGCGACGACGCGGTATGCGTCACAGAGATGTCGCTCGCGCTCCTGCCACGTTGTGGCCGCGAGCGCCGCGCTCAGGTGCGGCGACAGTGCGCCGGCGCACGACAACTGCTTGAAGGCCGTGCCGAACCACTTCGGGTAGGGCGCGTACGTCTTCTCCATCAGGAAGCACAGTCGCATGAGGTCGCGCACGAGCCGCGCGCCGATGAGGGCCGAGCCGATCTCGTCGCCGACCGAGCCGGCGCGGCCCATCAAGTGCTCCTCCTGCCCGACGCGCGCCCACGCGGAGCCGAGCAGGTAGAGCCACACGTCTTCGGGGTAGTAGGCGAATCTTTGCCTTAACTCTTCAAGTCCTATCTCGTCTTGGAAGACGCCGCCCGCGGCGATAGTGCGAAGCTTCTGCTCGGGGAAGGTGAGCCAGTCGGCGGGCTCTATCTCACGTTCGATGTCGAAGGCGAGGTAGTTGAGGAAGAAGCCGCGGGGCGTCATCAACTCGACCTTGTGGTTGACCGGCCCCTCGCCGCGCGCGTCGAGATGCTGTGTGCCGTTGTCGTTCGGGTCGGGCTCGGTGAAACTCGTCGGGTAGCCGCGGAAACTGTGTGGAAGTCTGTGGCGCAGCGCTTCGCGGATTGAATCACGTGAGTCGAAGTCTTTCTCTCCGAGGAAGAGATCGACGCGCGGCCCCCAGCCGTGGTCGGCGCTCATCTCGGTGTCGAAGCCGAGCACCTCCGAGCCCGTGCCGAGGAGCGCGGCCGCGTAGCGCAGGGCGGGGAACTCCGCCGCGAGGACGGGCCTGACCGCCTCCGCGAAGAAGAGCCTACACAGCTCAAGACCTTTGACGAACTCGGGCATCGGGGTTTCAGTAGCGCGTGCCGGGTCGGCGCTCGCCGAGTATACGATAGTCGCGCGCGTCCAACGCGTCTTGCGCGGCGCGCCGGTCAACATAGAGCGAGACGCGCGGGAGGTTGTGCAGCGCGAGCCCCGCGTGAAAGAGGACGCCGCAGACGAGGACGGCCGCGGCCAGCTTCCGCCAACGCGGGCGCGACAGCAACCTGTCCCAGCAGTAGAAGGCGTAGAGCACGGGGACGGGCAGCGTGACGTAGAGGTGGTTCGACTGCGGCGGCTTCAGTGAGAAGAGGAAGCTGACGTAGAGCAGCGCGACGTTGAGGAGCGCGAGGTATTTTATCGCGCGCCAGTCGCTCTGCCGGTGCGCGCGCAGGAACCAGGAGCCGAGCAGCGTCGTGACCTGCGCGACGCCGACCGCGAAGAGGAAGAGGGCGAGGGGCGCGAGCCAAGGCTCCTCGCGCAGGAACTCAAGCCGCTCGCCCGTGTGGCCGCCGACGAAGCGCGCCACCTCGAAACTCGCGAACGAGAGCGTGCGGTTGACGATGCCCCACAGCGCCGTCGCGTTCTCGGCGTTGAACTTGACCGCGTCGGCCGTCCCGCCCGAACCCGCCGACAGTCCGTACTTCAAATAAGTCGGAACCAGCAGCGCCGCCGACGGCGCCGCGCCCAACGCGAACCACGCGAGCGCGCCGAAGCCGCGCCTGACTCCCTCCTTAAACTGAAAGAGGAGCGCCGCGAGCGCGTAAGGGACAAGCACGACCCAGGACATGTGCAGCTGCATTACCCAGCAGAGGCCGAAGCCCATCAAGGCGTTTGCTAACCAGGCGGGGACGAGCCCGCGGCGTGTGGGCGTGTAGAGTTCGAGCGCGCCGACGAAGAAGAGGACGCCGCCCGCGAGCACGTACGAAGGGTTGTAGATGACGGTCGAGAGGTTGAGCGTCCAGGGCGACGTGAGCAGCCAGCCCCACACGAACCAGCGCGGCAGCTCAGGCAGGCGGCGGCAGCAGTACCACGCGAAGAGGCAGAGGCTCGCGAAGGAGATGAGGTTGAGCAGAACGTACGGCGCCTCGGCCACGGGGAGCAGGTGGAAGGGCAGGCCGACGAGGAGCGCCTGCAACGCGCCCGGTATCTGTATCTCGCCCCACACCACGTCCGGCCCGAAGTAGGGCCACGCGCCCGTCGCGTAGAACTTGAGCCCGAGCAGGTAAATCTGCTTCGTGTCCGAGTCCTGAAACTGACCGCACAGCCCGAACCCCAAACGGAAGAGGAACGCCGCGCACAACAACAGAACGAACAGCCCGCGCCGCCCTTTCGGCGTCGCGCCTTCCGTCTCTTGCGCCGCGGCGCCTGTCGGATTCACTGGTGTTCTACCGTTGCGTGTCGGCGGTCGGGTGCGTGCCATTGTTCGGCGGCGCGCGTGCGCCGGACGCACGGCTACCTTCTGCGGCTGGGTTCTTTAAGATTCCTGGTGGTGGATTCTGTGACGCTCGTGGCCGGCACGATCTCGGAGGTGTCGGGCGCAGCTAACTCTTTCGCAGCCGCCGGGCCGCGTACCGCGCCAGCCGCGTCCTCGGCGGATGCGGCTTCAGAAGATTTAGACGCGCCCCAGAGGTCCCAGACGCCGAGCGCCATCAGGTAGCAGGCGATCGCGGCGATGATTCCGTAAGCGAACTCCGGGTTGCCCCTCCCGAGAAGGATGAACCAGACCAGGGCGAACAACGTGACCGCCCCGCTGAGTATCTCTCCCGCGGCCCTTTGTTTCTGATTCTTCAGCCACGTAAGCTGAACCGTGGGGTGATTCCTCACGGCCCGGTCGAGCTTGTGGGCGATGAGGAGCGAGGGGTTTCTACCGAGCGCCTGTGAGACGAGGCTCAGATTTTCGCCGCAACCGCGGCAAAAGCCCTGATCTTCGCTATTCTGTGTGCCGCATTTCGGACAAAACATATATCGCCCCCTTGCCGCTATTATAGATTCTCCACACGAGGCCGCATAACGTCCGGCATCACCCGCCGCCGCGCGCGTCAGCCGAGTTCCTTTACGTATTTCATGATGTCGGCGCCGTAGCCGAGCCGCTCGTAAACCTCACGCGCCCGAAGGTTCTGTGCAAAGACGCTCAAGGTCAACCACGTATACCCTCGCGACCTCGCCCACTCCTCGCCCCGCTTCATCAGCAGGCGCCCGACGCCGCGCCCCTCGCACCCGGGGGCAACCACGACATCCGCGATATGCCCGTGCTCCTCACGGTTATAGTAATCGGTGCCGGTCTGTAAGTGGATGAACCCCAGCGGGGCGCCGCCGCCGTCTTCCGCGATAAAGATGGCGGTGCCCGAAGGCCGATTACAGAGCCGATCACTCAACACCCCGAGGTCGGTGGCGGTCATCTCGGCGGCGTCGCGCCACGGGGGAGGCCCGAACTCCGCCAGACGTGGCACCAATGAGGTGATGAACTCTTTGTCATCGGCGGACGCCTGCCGAATTCGTATCTCTAAACTCATACCCAATTTTGTACTCCTCGACATTACCGTGCAGCCGCCCAACGCCCGGCATCAGCGGGCGCGCGTCCCCGTTGATGACACGTGACAAGATACGTGTCCGCGCTCCGCTGCATGCCGAGGTTAGACCGCCTGCATCAGTGTGAAAGCCTCCGGTGGTGAAATGGCTTTCAGAATCCCGGCAGGGCTTAAGAGGGGATATAGAGCACTTGGCCTACGCCCGTCCGCGCCTCATCCTTCGCCTGAGGATTCGCATCTTTGAGCTTCTCCACAGTGATTTTGTGTATGGCTGCAACCATATCCCAATCCTGCCCCCCCGTCACCACGTGCGTTCTCACCTCCTTTAGAGTCGGCGGGTTAACTTCAACGTCATAGACGTAACCTGATAGCCTCAGTCCTTTGTCGGTTCTGGAAGACACGAACCTGCTGGTGCGCAGCCGTTGGAACGCGCGCCGCACTGCAAGCTGAGGGTTGAGAAAAGTTTCCAGCGCAAAGGGAGGCGTCTCGCAAATCCAGAAGTCGCGCTCGATTTTCCGTCTCAGGTCATCTTCTCCTCCGTCGGGAGTTCTCATGCCGCAGTCGGTATGAGTAACGACCGCAATCTCGATGTCATACGTGCCCTCGCCTGGTGGCGGCGGCGGCTTCGCGAGCACAAACTTCTGAAGCAACATCAAAGAGCGAATCACGTCCTGAGTCACCGCGCCTCCCGCGTTGCGTAAGATGAACGCTCTTTCCCCTTCCCATCCAAGGTGTTTCAGAATCACCTCTTCCTTAACGCGATAATCCATGCACGTGACGACAGCGCGAGCCGGTTTTGCCATAACATTCTCCTTTCGGATCTTCTCTATCCGATTGCCTAAGCCAAAGGAAATTCAGCGAGGAGGCGAACGAGGGCAGTAGATTCCGGCAGCAGATAATAAGGTAGCAGATTGCCATTCTGTCTTACATACCGCTTACTTTACAAGCGGTCTAACTAATATTGTGCCGAATGGTTCGGCCTAATTACGCAAGGCCGGGCTACATTCAAGCGCCGCTCCGCGGCGATTGGCGCGAGAGCGCCTCTTCCTCTTCGGCGAGCTTGCGCGCGAGCCCGGCGCGCGCGTCGTAGCGGATGAGTTGCGGGAGCAGGAGTGAGAGCAGCAACGTCCCCATGACGCAGAGCACGCCGCCCGAGATGATTGACGCGCGCACGCCGAAGAGGCGCGCGGCCACGCCCGCCTCGGCGTTACCCAACAGCGGCCCCGTGGTGTAGCTGATCATCTCGACGCCCGCGAGGCGCCCGCGCAGGTGGTCGGGGATGGTCTGGTTCCAGATGGTCATGCGGAAGAGCCCCGAGACCATGTCGGCCGCGCCCGCCAGGGCAAGGAAGAGGAGCGCCGCCCACAGCGTCGGCGCGAGCCCGAAGCCGACGATGGACAGTCCCCACGCCGCGGCCGCCAAGGCCACGCACAGGCCGTGGCGGTTGACGCCCTTCGTCCAACCGGAGGTGAGCGTCACGCACATCGCCCCGGCCGCGGGCGCGGCGTAGAGCAGCCCGACCGACGCGCCCCCGAACCCTTCGGCCACGGCCGGGAAGAGCGCCATCGGCATCCCGAAGAACATCGCGTTGATGTCGATGAGGTAGGTGCCCAGAAGCTCGGGACGGCTCCGCGCGTAGCGCAGCCCTTCGGCTATCGAGCGCAGCGAAGGACGTTCGGCGCCCGCGGGCGGCGGCACCGCGCGCATCGCCCAGAGCGCCGCGAGCGAGGCCGCGAAAGTCAGAAAGTCTATCGAGTAGGTCGCGGCCGGCCCCGCGGTCGCGACGAGCAGGCCGCCGACCGCCGGCCCCCCGATCATCGAGACGGTCGCGCTCAAACTTCTCAACGCGAGGGCCGCCGGTAACTGCTCCGCCGTGACGAGGCGCGGCATGAGCGCGTCGAGCGAAGGCCGCTGCAACCCGTTCAGCGCCGCGAAGAGCGCCGCGCAGACGAAGAGCACCCAGACGCGCGGCTCCGCGAGCAGGGAGTTCGCGACGAGCACGAGCGTCCCCAGCGCGAACAGCACCTCGGTCACACGCACCATCAGCCTTCGGTCAATGGCGTCGGCCAGCGCGCCGCCGACGAAGGCCATGACGAAGATGGGCACGAACTCCGCGACGCCGAGCAGCCCCGTCGCCAGCGTCGAGCCCGTCAGCCGGTACACCTGCCAGGGCAGCGCCACGAACGTCATCATCGAACCGAAGAACGAGACGGCGTGACCGGCGAACAGCAGGCGGAACTCGCGCGACTCGCGGAGCGGCGTCACGTCGAGCACCAGCGCGCGCGCGGCCCGCTTCGCGCGCGCCGCCGCCGCCGC
>CAXTSK010000175.1:0-9255 GCA_964246655.1 uncultured Pyrinomonadaceae bacterium | reverse complement strand
GCTGACGGCCTACGCGGGCCCCGCCGACCGCGCGCGTGCGCTCGCGTCGGGCTACCAACTCCACGTCGCCAAGCCGGTCGAGCCCGCCGAGTTGACGGCCGTCGTCGCGGGCCTCGCCGGGGAGACGTTTAAGGACGAGCCATGATTGAAGAAGGGCCGTTCATCTTCTCAGACCTGAATCTGTCGCGGCGCTTGGAGCGCGCGGAAGGGCGCGGCTGCGTGGAGTTCGTGGAGACGCGCGCCGCCGTGGAGCCCGAAAGCGGCGCCTGCTGGACGGAGGTCGCGGGCGCCTACGCGGCGTTCGACGGCGCCGAGTCGCCGATCACGCAGACGTTCGGCCTCGGCCTCTTCGAGACGGCTTCGGACGCAGACCTCGAACGCATCGAAGAGTTCTTCCGTAGGCGCGCCGCGCTGGTCTACCACGAGGTCAGCCCGCTGGCAGACCCGAACACTTTCATGCTGCTCAACGCGCGCGGGTACGAGCCGTTCGAGTTCACGAGCGTGATGTTCCGACCGCTGCGCGCGGGCACGTCCACACGGCGCGACTCGGGAGTGAGCGTGCGCGTCGTCGGCCCCGAAGAGCACGAGCTTTGGGCGCAGACGGCGGCGCGCGGTTGGGGCGAGTTCGAGGGCCTGGGCGACTTCATGCTCGGGCTCTCGCGCGTGAGCGCGGCGAGGAAGCACTCGCCCTCGTTCCTGGCAGAGTTGGACGGGCAAGCGGTCGCCACGGGCGCCCTGAGCATCTGGGAGGGCGTGGCGCTGCTGGCCGGAGCGAGCACCGTCCCCGAGGCGCGCAGGCGCGGCGCGCAACTGGCGCTGCTCGACGCGCGACTCGCTTACGCGATTGAGCACGGGTGCGACCTCGCCATGATGTGCGCGCAGCCCGGCTCCGCCTCGCAACGCAACGCCGAGCGTCAGGGCTTCCGCATCGCCTACACGCGCATCAAGTGGCGCTTGAGGAAGTAGGCGGTAGGCAGATGGCAGTAGGCAGTACGCTCCGCGTTAAGTGTATTGAAGGATTAACTCGAAGGTTTCGACTTAAGGGTCTTTAACTGCTTACTGCCTACTATCTACTGCTTACTATTCTTATATACGTAATAGACGACGCCCGCGCGGTCGTCCGTGAGGAGAAAGGCGTTCGGGCCGTAGGCGAAGATGTCCGCGGGGCGGCCGTAGACCTTTCCCCCCTGAAGGAAGCCCGTGATGAAATCGGCGGGGGCGCCGCCGCGCTCGGGCACGCGCACGACGCGGTAGCCGCGGCCGAGGCTCTTGTTCGTCGAACCGTGCAGCGCGACGAGGAACGAGTTACTTAACCCAGTTAGTTCATCCGCGCCGAAGTGTTCCAAGCCGAGCGGCGCGCTGTGCGCGTCGAAGGCGGCGAGCGCGGCGGGCACGTCACGGCAGCGCAGCTTACGCCCACGCGGGTTGAACCCGGGGTCTGCGAAAACTCTTGGGCCGGACTGGTAGCAGTAGGGCCAGCCGTAGCTCGCGCCGTCGCGCAGGGCATACATCGTGTCGGCGGGCTTGTCTTTGCCCAGGTGGTCGGCGGCCATGTTGGTCGCGTAGAGCGCGCCGTCCACCCAGCGCAGGCCGACGGCGTTGCGTAAGGCCCGCGCGTAGAAGCGCCGGCCCGAGCCATCCGGGTTCATCTCGATGACGGTCGCGCGCACGTCCTCTTTTTCGACGCAGGCGTTGCAACTGCTGCCGACCGAGACGTAGAGCTTGCCGTTCGCGCCGAAGGCGAGCGTGCGCGTCAGGTGCCAGCCGCCGTACTTGTAGTCGAGCCCGTAGTCCGGAAAGGTCGCGAGCACCTCGGGCTCTCCGAGCGGGGCGTCGGCGCCCGCCACGTAGCGGTAGCGCACGAGCTTGTCGGTCAAGGCGAGGTAGAACCAGTCGCGCCCCGACGCGTCCGTGTGGAAGGCGACGCTGTTCGGGTTGCGCAGTTTCGACAGGTAGGGCGTGACCTTCAGGAATCTTTTGTGCGCGTGGTCAAACTGGTCGAGGACGTAGACGACACCTTTGCGGTTGTCGGTCAGGTCGTGCATGTCCGTGACGAAGACACGCCCGTCCGGGGCGAGAGACGTGAAGCGCACGCGCTTCAAGCCCTCGGCGGCAACGGCGACTCGGAAGCCTTCGGGAAGGTTCAGGTTGAAAGTCCTGCCGTCGGCGAGCGAGATGCGCTGCGGCTTGAGCACGGGGCCGCGCTCGGCGGGCGGCGTGATTCTCTCGCGGCGTCGCTGCGCCTGTGCGCAGACGGCCGGGACGAGCAGGAGCGCGGCGCAGGCGAGCGACGCGCGGCGCAGGCTTGGCATGACGTGGGCCTCTCGAAGAGGGGATAAGAAAGCGTTGGGATGATACTACGAGGCGTGACGGTAGAGTGGCCGATGCAGAATGTCGGGTTTGAAAATTCGTTAATCATCTACTTGACGCAAGATTAAAGAGGGCGCAGCCTTGCGGCATGTCGAATCTCCCTGACAAGCTTCCTTCACGTCGAGTGAGATTTGCGGCGTCTGTGCGTAGCTTTTTTTCATTTTACTTTAGCGGCCTTACACCAATCTTTTCCGGTTCTTGGAAGTGGACGGCAACTGCCAGCACGCTACTTGCTGTTATCGTTCCCCTTATTCACGACTTCTTAAAGCCTCAGCCGAGCGCGGCGGCGGGCATGTTTTCCCTGCTTTGGCAAATACCCCTGACAGCCGGGGTAACATTTTTCGTAATCATGTTTCTGTTCTATGTGCCTTACTCCAAGTATCAGAAACTTCAAAAGAGTTCAAAGGAGGCCGAGAGCCGATTCCGCGCTGAGATTAAGCAGCTAGGTAAAGAACATGCTAAGAACTTACAAGAGGCCCTGAACAAAGAGAGACTGTACTTTTACAAAGAAGTGCTGCCAGAGGAAACAGATACACTAAGGGCGCACCTCACCGTTATAACGACTGAGAGAGACTTACTTAAGCTGGAATTAGGGGAGAAGAGCGCGCAGTTACAAGATCGCGTTGACTGCCAGAAGGCACTTGAAGCTTTAACGCTTTTATACCAAGAGGGTGCCGAACTCCGCATGACAACACAGCGGAAAAACTCAAAGACCCAAGATTGGGTGGCGCGCGGCACAGTAACAGTCCGCGAATATTTAGGCGAGCCTTACGGGACGGAGTTTCTTACTTGTAAGGAGCTATCAATAATTCCGCTTGGAGAACACTTCTTAGACCCCCGACTAGAATTACTTATGAAATACATGAAGAAATGTAAGGAGGGAAACCAAGCCTCTTCCTTATAGCATCCTTTGTGTCAAGCGGATAATCACCGAAATTTCAAACCCTTAAAAGTCTCTGCGGCCGACAGCCGCCGGAGGTCTCAACCTTGAAGATTAAACTCGGGGCGCTCTGTCTCGTCCTGTTTGTCTGCGCGGTCGCGCGGTCGCAGTCGCCTCTAATTGCGAACGTCGGCGGCCGTCACGGCTTGAGCCTCGACGGCCGCTGGCAGACGATCATCGACCCTTACGAGAACGGCTTCTACGACTACCGCTACCAGGAGAGCCCGAACGGATATTTCAAGAACGCCAAGCCCAAAAACCCGGGCGACCTCGTCGAGTACGACTTCGACAACTCGCCGCTGATGTACGTCCCCGGCGACTGGAACTCGCAGGACGAGCACCTGCTCTTCTACGAGGGCACGGTCTGGTACAAGAAGTCTTTCGACTACGCGAGGAAGCCGCGCACGCGGCTCTTCGTGCACTTCGGCGCGGCCAACTACGAGGCGTTCGCCTACCTCAACGGCGAAAAACTCGGCCGTCACGAGGGCGGCTTCACGCCCTTCGACTTCGAGGTCACAAACCTCGTCCGCGAGCGCGACAACTTCCTCGTCGTCAAGGTGGACAACACGCGGCGGCGCGACGCCGTGCCGACGCTCAACACCGATTGGTGGAACTACGGCGGACTGACGCGCCCGGTCACGCTCGTCGAAGTGCCCGACACGTTCGTCCGCGACTACTTCGTCCAACTCAAAAAAGGCTCGCGCGAAGAGGTCGCCGGCTGGGTCAAACTCGACGGCGCCGCTGCCGCGAACCAGACCGTTACCGTCGAGATACCCGAGGCCAAATTTAAGCAGACGTTCAAGGCCGACGCCGACGGCCTCGCGCCGTTCAGCTTTAAGGCAAGGCTCGACCTCTGGTCGCCCGAGAGCCCGAAGCTCTACCGCGTCGTCGTCTCGTCCGGCGCCGATTCGGTCGAAGAGCGCGTCGGCTTCCGCAGCATCGAGACGCGTGGGACGGACATCCTCTTGAACGGCAAGCCCGTCTTCCTGCGCGGCATCTCCATTCACGTGGAGTCGCCGCTGCGCGGCGGGCGGGCGGTGAACGACGCCGACGCGCGGATGCTCCTCGGGTGGGCGAAGGAACTGGGCTGCAACTTCGTCCGCCTCGCGCACTACCCGCACAACGAGCAGATGACGCGCGTGGCCGACGAGTTGGGGTTGATGGTCTGGTCGGAGGTGCCCGTCTACTGGACGATCCTCTGGGACGACCCCGGCACGTACGCGAACGCGAAGAACCAACTCGGCGAGATGGTCGCGCGCGACCGCAACCGCGCCTCGGTCGTCCTCTGGTCGGTGGCGAACGAGACGCCCGTGAGCGAGCCGCGCAACAGGTTCTTACGCGGCCTCGTCGAACACGCCCGCGCGCTCGACCCGACGCGGCTGCTGACGGCCGCCAACGAGCGGCACTACGAAGGCACGGACACGCAGGTCGTGGACGACCCGCTTGGCGAGAGTCTGGACGTGCTCGGCTGCAACGAGTACGTCGGCTGGTACGACGGCCCGCCGGAGAAGGCCGACCGTTTGACCTGGAAGGTGACTTTGAGCAAGCCGCTCATCGTCAGCGAGTTCGGCGGCGACGCGCTCTACGGACATCACGGCGACAAGGGGCGGCGCTGGACGGAGGAGTACCAGCGCGACATCTACGAGCACCAGCTCGCGATGCTGCGGCGGATACCCGCGTTGCGCGGGATGTCGCCGTGGATTCTCACGGACTTCCGCTCGCCGCGCAGGCCGCTGCCGCGCATACAGGACTTCTACAACCGCAAGGGCCTCATCTCGAACCGCGGCGAGCGCAAGCAGGCTTTCTACGTTTTGCAGAGCTTCTACCGCGAGCTTATGAAGGAGGGGAAGTGAAAGGTTATGATGAGGACCTAACTTCATTTGCCGCGAGGAAGATTGATGACGAGCAGCGTGACTGAGCATCGAAGCGGGCCGCGCCTTCAGGACAAAGAAGAGCTGCGCCGGCAGGTGTCGGAGGTCGTCGGTGCCATGCCGGTCTTCGACATGCACCCTCAACAACCCTTCGATCATAAAAGAGATAACGCGCGAGCGTCTGGAGATGCTCGGCACCTCCTTCGTCGCGCAGCACTCGGATGCGCGCGTGCTCGAACAGCTCATATACAAGTGGCGCCACTCGCGCCGCGTCATCGCGGAGACGCTGACTGAATCTTACGAGCGCCTGCTTGAGAGCGGGCGCGCCGTCACGCGCGCGGAGGTCGAGCGCGACGCCGCGCGCCTGTTCGACGGCAACTTCCGCGCGTGGGCCGGACGCGTCTCTTAAGCCGAGCAAGGGAGCAACCGATGAGAAGGTTCGTCGCCGCCATCATTCTTCTACTCGCCTGTTCGTCTGTTCAAGCGCAGGATGTGCCTGACTGGGAGAACCCGCGCGTCTTCGGGATTAACCGGGAACCCATGCACGCGACCTTCGTCCCTTATCCTGATGAAGCGACGGCGCGGCGCGGGGCGCTCATGTACGAGCCGCGCGCGGCGCCCGCCCCCGGCTCGCCGTTCGTCGTGTCGCTCAACGGCAGTTGGAAGTTCAACTGGGTGAAGGAGCCTTCCGCAAGGCCGGTCGATTTCTACAGGCCGGAGTTCGACGTGTCTTCGTGGAAGGAGATCAAGGTTCCCTCGAACTGGGAGTTCGAAGGGTACGGCACGCCCATCTTCCTCAACATCATCTACCCCTTCAAACGCGACGCGCCGAAGGTGACGGGCGAGCCGCCGAAGGACTGGACGACCTACGAGGAGCGCAACCCCGTCGGCTCCTACCGCCGCACGTTCAACGTCCCTCAGTCCTGGGCCGGGCGCGAGACGTTCCTCGTGCTGCGCGGCGTCAACTCCGCGTGTTACGTGTGGGTCAACGGGCAGAAGGTCGGCTACAGCGAGGACAGCCGCTTGCCCGCGGAATTTGACGTGACGAAGTACGTGCGGCCGGGCGAGAACGTACTGGCCGTCGAGGTCTACCGCTTCTCGGATGGCAGTTACATGGAAGACCAGGACTTCTGGCGCCTGTCGGGCATCTTCCGCGACGTGGAGCTGGTCGCGCGCGCGCCCGTCCACGTCCGAGACTTCTACGCGCGCACGACGTTCGACGCGCAGTACCGCGACGCACATCTCAACGTCAACGCGAAGGTAAGCAACGCCGGAGCTTCGGAAGAGAAGTTCACGCTTCAGGCGAAGCTCTTCGACGCGCGCGGCGTGGCGGTCGGCTCGCCGCTCACGAGCGAAGGCGCGGCGACGAGTGGCGGCGAAGTATCGCTCGACCTCTCGCAGAACGTGACCAACCCTCTGAAGTGGTCGGCCGAGGAGCCGAACCTCTACACGCTGGTGCTGACTCTTAAGGACTCGCGCGGCCGAGTCCTTGAATCCATCCCGTGGCGGCTCGGCTTCCGCACGAGCGAGATTAAGGACGGGCAGATTCTCGTCAACGGCCGTCCGGTCGTCATCAAGGGCGTCAACCGCCACGAGCACGACCCGGACCTCGGGCAGGTGACGACGCGGGAGATGATGGTCAAAGACATCCTGTTGATGAAGCAACACAACCTCAACGCCGTGCGGACGAGCCACTACCCGAACGACGAGCGCTGGTACGCGCTCTGCGACGAGTACGGACTCTACGTGCAGGACGAGGCCAACATCGAATCGCACGGCTACGGCGCGAACGACAAGCAACGCATCTCCGACTCCGAAGATTTCACGGACGCGCACGTCGAGCGCGTCCGCCGCACGATTGAACGTGACAAGAACCACGCGAGCATCTTCCTCTTCTCGCTCGGCAACGAGGCGGGCTGGGGGCGCAACTTCGAGGCGGCGCGCGCGTGGGTGAAGACGAACCACCCCGAGCTGATTCTCGTCTACGAGGCGGGCGCCTCCATCCACAGCGACGCCTTCAACCCGATGTACACGAAGCCGCAGAACCTCTTGAGCTACTGGGAGCAGAAGGGCAAAGGGAAACCCTTCTACCTCGTCGAGTACGCGCACTCGCTCGGCAACAGCACGGGGAACTTGCAGGAGTACTGGGACGTGTTGGAGTCGCGGCCGGGCTTCCACGGCGGCTTCATCTGGGACTGGGTTGACCAGACGTTTCGCAAAAGAACGGCTGACGGCCGCGACCTCTGGGCCTACGGCGGCGACTACGGCGACAAGCCGAACGACGGCAACGGCGGCGACGGCCTCATCTTCGCCGACCGCCGCACGCAGCCCGAGTTGGAGGAGGTAAAGAAGGTCTACCAGTTCGTCAAGGTCGAGCCGGTTGACCTCGCCGCGGGCCGCGTGCGCGTGCGCAACAAGCACCTCTTCGCAGACCTCTCTTACGCCGAAGGCGCCTGGGAGTTGGCGGAGGACGGCGCCGTCGTCGAGCGCGGAAAACTTCCGCGCCTGCACACGGCCGCGGGTCAGTCGGAAGAGATAACGCTGCCCGTCCGTCGTCCGAACGCGAAGCCCGGCGCGGAGTACTTCCTTAAAGTATCGTTCGCGCTCGCGGCCGACACGCCGTGGGCGAAGCGCGGGCACGTCGTCGCGTGGGATCAGTTCGAGATGCCTTACGGCGGGCGCGCGGTTCCCGCGGCCGACGCGGCCACGTTGCCCGCGCTCAACGTCGAAGAGACGGCCGAGGCCGTCGTGCTGCGCGGCCCGCGTCTGCTCGTCAAGATAGGGAAGGCGAGCGGCGCGCTCGAAGCCTACGAGGTGCAGGGGCGTGCGCTCATCGCGGGGCCGCTCGCGCCGAACTACTGGCGCGCGCCCATCGACAACGACCGCGGCAACCAGATGTTGAAGCGGCTCGGCGTCTGGCGCACGGCCGCCGCCGAACGGAAAGTCACGAACGTCTCCATCGAGAAATTAAGCCCCGGCGTGGCGCGCGTCACGGCCGAGGCGACGCTTCCGCCCGAGGGCTCGAAGACGCGCACGACCTTCACCGTCTACGGCGGTGGCCGCGTCGAAGTCGAGAGCGCGCTCACGCCCGCCGCGGGCGCGCCGGAGCTGCCGCGCGTGGGGATGCAGGCGCTCATCCCCGGCGAGTTCCGCAACGTCGAGTGGTACGGGCGCGGGCCGCACGAGACCTACTGGGACAGGAAGACGGGCGCGGCCGTCGGCATCTACCGCTCGACGGTGGACGAGCTGTGGACGCCCTACGTCGAGCCGCAGGAGAACGGCAACCGCACGGACGTGCGCTGGGTGACTTTCACGAACGCCGCGGGCGTCGGGCTGCGCGCCGTCGGGCTCGACCGGACGATCTACTTCAGCGCGTGGCCGTTCCGGATGTCGGAGCTTGAGCGCGCGAAGCACTCGGCCGAGATTCAGATGTCGAGGGAGATTACGATCAACCTCGACCACTTGCAGATGGGCGTCGGCGGCGACGACAGCTGGGGCGCGCAGCCGCACAAGGAGTACCGCCTCCCCGCCACGAACTACGTCTACAAGTTCCGGCTTGAGCCCGTCGGCAAGCCCTGACGATTTGAAATTTCAAATGCTGAAAGGAGAAGCCCGGCACATGAATCCATGCGCCGGGCGTCTTTGACTTAGCCCGCCTTCAGAGGCGGGGCGGGTTGTTAACGAGGCTCAGTGCTCGATGCAGAACGTCTTGATCACCTGGTTGCCCTGCTCGTCGTCCTCGCCGTCGGTCAGCGACCTGCTGGTCGTGAGCGAGACGAGGTACGAGCAGTTCGGCCACGCCGAGGTGTTGTGCGAGCTGGTGCCGAAGCCGCCGCGCGGGCCTGTGCCCCCGGGCAGCGCCGGCGTCGGCCAGCCCAGCTCGCTCGCGCAGCTCGAAATCCCGACGCCCCAGCTCTTCATCAGCTCGTGGTCGGTCGTGTAGAGGAGGTCGAGGTTGTCGTCAATCGGCGAGCAGCAGTTCGCCCCCGGCACGAGGAACTGTTGGATGTCGAGCAGGATGACCACCGACCAGTTGTTAATCAGAATCCTGTCCAACTGGTTGCCGAGCCTCGG
>CAXTSK010000174.1:0-9263 GCA_964246655.1 uncultured Pyrinomonadaceae bacterium | reverse complement strand
CAGTAGAAGACACGATGACTGCCTGGAAGAACGGAGGCGGCGCGCATTTCAACTCGCCGCCTCCGCCTCATTGGGGCTCGTTTCGTTGAAGGCTTCCTGCCTTGACTGCCTACTGCCTACTGCCTACTCCTCTTGACCCTTCCGGCGGGCGCGGCTATCATCCGCGCAAGTCTTCGCGCCATTTTAAGAGTCCCTACTGTAGAGCCTGAGACGACCTCCCGCGGCTACTTATGGAGAAGCTGCAAGTCCGACGCGTCGGCGTGCTCGTCAAGCCGAACCAGCCCGAGGCGCTGCAAACCATCTGCCGCCTCGTGGAGTGGTGCTCGGGGCGCGGCATCAAGGTCGCGGGCGGCCCTCGCCTCCAGCGCGAGCGCATCGAGGCCGAGACCGGCTGCGCGGTCGAGTCGCTCGCGCACGACGAGCTGATTAAGGGCGCCGACCTCTTCGTCGTCCTCGGCGGCGACGGGACGATGATCGGCGCGGCGCGCCTCATCGGCGACGCCGAGACGCCCGTCGTCGGCGTCAACTTCGGCACGCTCGGCTACCTCGCCGACTTCACCATTGAGGACATGATTCCCGCGCTCGAACTCGTGCTCGCGGGCGACTACACCATCGACCGGCGCCTGATGCTCGCGGCCACCGTCGAGCGCAACGGCGAGCGGCTGCTGCACGACCGCGTCCTCAACGACGTGGTCATCTCGAAGTCGGCGCTCGCGCGCATCATCGAGATCGAGACGCACGTCGATAAGAAGTTCGTCAACTGCTTCCGCGCCGACGGGCTCATCATCTCGACGCCCACGGGCTCGACGGCCTACAACCTCTCGGCGGGCGGCCCCGTCATCTACCCCTCGATGAGCGCCGTCGTCATTACACCCATCTGCCCGCACACGCTCTCGAACCGCCCGCTCGTCGTCGCCGACGACGCCGAGTTCGAACTCGTCCTGAAGACGCAGCGCGAGGAGGTTGCGCTCACGCTCGACGGGCAGGTCGGGATGCCGCTCGAATACGGCGACCGCGTCACCGTGCGCAAGAGCCGCACCGGCTTCAACCTGATCCAGGCGCACACGCGCAACTACTTCGACGTTCTCCGGAACAAACTGAAATGGGGGAGGTGAGAAAGGGCGTTGGGTGTTAGGTGTTGGGTTCTGGTAAGAGATAGGTTTAACCAGGACCCAACACCTAACACCCAACGCCCCTCCAAAGATGTCTGACAAAGACGAGAGGCGACTTGAAGCGGACGCGTACGAGCGCGAGGCGACGACCGACCTGAAGGACACGACGCCCGACCGGCCGAAGGGGATGCCGCTGCACACGCGCATCCTTATCGGCCTGGGCGTGGGCGTCGCCGCGGGGCTCGTCGTCAACTACGTCTGGGGCGACAGCAACCCCGGCGTCGAGCGATTCGTCGCGAACGTTACCGAGCCCATCGGCGCGCTCTTTCTGCGGCTGCTCCTGATGATTGTCGTGCCGCTCGTCTTCTCTTCGCTCGTCGTCGGCGTGGCGGGCATCGGCGACGTGCGCAAGCTGGGGCGCGTGGGCTTAAAGTCCTTCGCCTACTGCCTCGTCATCTCGGCCATCTCCGTCGTCATCGGCCTCACGCTGGCGAACACCATCCGGCCGGGCAAGCGCATCGACCCGGCCACGTCGCAGGCGCTCCAACAACGTTACGGCGAGGCGGCGTCGAAGCAGGTCGGCGCGGCGCAGACGACGGCGGCGAATCAGGACAAGCCTTTAATGTCGGTCGTCAAGACCATCGTCCCGGCGAACCCTCTGGCGGCCGCCGCCGGCCTCGTCACCGGCGCGACGACGCAGAGCGACACGCCGAACATGCTCCACCTGATGTTCTTCGCGCTCATCGTCGGCGTCGCCATCACGCTGCTGCCTGCGGAGATCACCGCGCCGCTGCTGCGCGGGTTCCAGGGGCTCTACGAGGTGACGGCGAAGATCATCGACCTCGTCATGAAGTTCGCGCCGTACGCCGTCGCGTGCCTGCTCTTCAACAACACGGCGCGGTTCGGGTTAGACCTCCTGGCGGCGCTCGGGTGGTTCGTCGTCACGGTGCTACTCGGACTCTCGCTCCACATGTTCGGCGTCTACTCGCTCTCGGTCTACTTCCTTTCGCGCATCAACCCGCTTGAGTTCTTCCGGCGCATCCGCACCGTCATCCTGACGGCCTTCTCGACCTCCTCTTCGAACGCGACTCTGCCGACGGCGCTGCGCGTGTCCGAAGAGAACCTCGGCGTGCCGCAGGAGATCAACAGCTTCGTCCTGACCGTCGGCGCGACGGCCAACCAGAACGGGACGGCGCTGTACGAGGGCGTGACCGTGCTCTTCCTCGCGCAACTCGCGGGCGTTGACCTGACCCTCGGGCAGCAGTTGATGGTCGTCTACCTCGCCATCCTCGGCGGCATCGGGACGGCGGGCGTGCCCTCGGGCTCGATCCCTTTCATCATCGGCGTGCTCGCCTCCATCGGCGTCAACCCCGCGCTCATCGCCATCATCCTCGGCGTTGACCGCATCCTCGACATGTGCCGGACGACTCTGAACGTGGCGGGCGACATCACGGCGGCGACCTACGTCGCGCGCTCCGAAGGCTACGAACTTCTGACGACGCACGTGCCCGCGCTCGCCGCAGCCGGGATAGTCAAGGCCGGGCCGAGCAGCCACGACGTGCTCGACTGATTTAAGGGGGAAGACGATGGCCGAGTTGATACAGACCTACGCCGAGGTCGTGCGTGACGCGCGGGGCGTCGAGTACACCGCGCACGCCTACGGCGAGGCGCGCGCGGACGGGAACTGGGAAGGCTGGTTAGAGTTCCACTCCGCCGCGGGCGCGGTGCGACGCACGAGCCGCGAGACGACGCAGCCGAGCCGCGAAGCGCTCGCCTACTGGGCCTCGGGGCTCGAACCGATCTACCTCGACGGCGCCTTCGCCCGCGCCTCCTGACGCCGAGATTTCTTGATACTCCCGTAAAACTTCCGGCAGATGACTGTCAGAAGCTTCTCCCTTCCGGCAAGGGGGTGGTGTGTTTGTCCGCGTACGCGCGGAGAGGGAGTTTCGTTAAATGGTTTTCCCCATCGGCGACGACAACTCGGGGCGGCAGACGACGCCCGTCGTCAACTACCTGCTCATCGCCGCCAACGTCCTTGTCTTCGTCTTCTTTCAGGGCTTAGGCTCCAACGACCGCTTTACCTACGCGTGGGCGACCGTGCCGGCCGAGATCAAGACCGGGACGGACATCGACCGCCCCATCGTCGTCAAAGACCCCGTGAGCGGTGAAGTGGCCGGGCGGATCAACCTTGAGCCGACGCCGGGCTCGGTCTACCTGACGCTGCTCACGTCGATGTTCATGCACGGCGGCTTCGCGCACCTGTTCGGCAACATGCTCTTCCTCTGGATTTTCGGAGACAACCTCGAAGACCGGCTCGGGCGCGTGAGGTACTTAATCTTCTACCTCGTGTGCGGCATCATCGCGTCGCTGGCGCACGTCTTCACGACCTACGCCTTCGGGTCGAACCCGTACGTGCCGAGCCTCGGCGCGTCGGGCGCGATCTCGGGCGTGCTCGGCGGCTACGTCCTGCTCTTCCCGCACAACCGCGTCAACGTCATCCTCATCCGCGTCGTCACGCAGGTGCCGGCCTACGTCGCGCTCGGCCTCTGGTTCCTCTTCCAGTTCGTCAACGGCATCGGCCTGCTCGGCGGCGGCTCGCAGGAGGGCGGCGGCGTGGCCTACGCGGCGCACATCGGCGGCTTCATCGCGGGGCTCGTGCTGGTGAAACTCTTCGCCCTCGGGCGCGCGGCCTCGCCGACGCCCGCGCGCTGGGGGCGTTAGTTAAACTTCTTGAGGAGGTCTGAGCCAATGCCAAGCGACGCAGAGGTCATCTCGACGCTCAACAGTCTGATCGAGACCTGCCGCGACGGGCAGGAGGGATTCCGCACGGCCGCCGAGGGGGTGAGGGGCGCGGAGCTGCGCGAGCTGTTCCACAACTACGCGCGGCAGCGCGCGGACTTCGCCGGCGAGTTGCAGGACGAGGTGCGGCGGCTCGGCGGCGACCCGGAACAGACGGGGAGCCTCGTCGCCTCGCTCCACCGCGGCTGGATGGGGCTGCGGGCGGCGCTCGAAGGCGAAGATGACCGCGCGGTCGTCGGCGAGTGCGAGCGCGGCGAGGACGTGGCGCTGGCGACTTACCGCACGGCGCTCGACAGGGACATGCCCGCCAGCGTGCGCGCGATGGTCGAGCGGCAGTTCGCGGAGATTAAGGAGGCGCACCACCTGATCGGCAACCTTGAGCCGCGGTCGGGCGCGGGCGCGTGAAACCGTAAACAACTGACAGGGGCAGAACAAGGAGGGACTCATGAGCAAGAACACTTTCAGCGGGGCGGTGCTCATCTTCGGCATGTGCGCGATCCTCGCGCTGGTGGTCACGGCCGGCGCTTCGGGCACGCAGAACTCGAATTCGAGTACGACGGACAACGCCAACACGTCCGGCGGGATGAAGCACGGCCCGGGGGCGATGGCGGCCGACCACAAGTTCGCGACGGAGGCGGCGATGGGCGGCATGATGGAGGTCGAGCTGGGGAAGGTCGCCGCCTCGAAGGGCGCGAGCGACGAGGTGCGCCAGTTCGGCCAGCGGATGGTGGACGACCACTCGAAGGCGAACGAGGAGCTGATGCGCGTCGCCTCCGGCAAGGGGCTGACCCTCCCGACGGCGCCCGACCCGAAGCACCAGGCGGAGATGCAGAAACTCTCGGCGCTCTCCGGCGAGAAGTTCGACAAAGAGTACGTGAAGATGATGTTGAAGGATCACAAGCAGGACGTGGCGGCGTTCGAGAAGGAGGCCGGCGGCGGCATGGACGCCGACATCAAGGCGTTCGCCGCCTCCACGCTGCCCACGCTCCGCGAGCACCTGCAAATGATCCAGCGCATCAACGACAAGATGATGCTGCGCAAGAGCGGAAACTTGAAGCAGTAGACAGTAGTCAGTAGAAAAGACAGGGGCGGCGCGTCACAGCCATCAGGCCGGGCGCGCCGCCTCGTCTTCCTACTGTCTACTGTCTACTTCTTCTCGACGATGTCGGCCTTAAGACTCGTGACGAAGGCGAGCAGGTCTTTCTTCTCCGGCTCGGGCACCTTGAACTTGTCGAGCGTGGCGACGAGGTGCTTGGCCGCAGCGTCCCAGTCGGCCTCCGAGATGTTGAGACCCACGTGCGAGTCCTTCATCGTGCGGCCGGTGTAGATGCAGGGACCGCCGGCCGCCGCGCAGAACTGGTCTACGATGTGCTGGCGGATGCGCTTCTTCGAGTCGGTGCTGTGGCCGACGAAGAAGTGCTCGAACTGCTTGTCGGCGACGAGCCGGCCGACGAAGTCGTCCACGACGGCCGCGATGGCGTTGTAGCCGCCGAGCCGTTCGTACAGAGACTTCTTCATCATCCCGTCCTGCGCCGAAGCCGACAGCAGGGTCGCGAGCGAGAGCGAAAGCGCGAGGGACGCGAGCAGGGTTCTCAAAGCCTTTCGGCGCAGGTTCATAATCTCCTCCTCAAGACGTGTCTGGGGTTGGTGGCGGGCGTGATGGCCGTCCGCGCGTTGCTTAACGTCCAGAACTACGCGGGCGGGGATGGAAACGGATTCGCGTCTCGCTTCAGGCGGTTGTTATCGGCGCGGGCGGTCTTTGAGCCGGTAGACGAAGCGCAGGCCCGACCACGTCTCGTCCACGGCGCAGACCTTCACGTCCACGAGCCCCACGTCGAGCCCGTGCTGCCGCACGTAACCTTCGGCCAAATCCGTCTCGACGCCCGAAGACTTCTTCGGCCACGCGACCCACAGCGAGCCGTCCGGCTTGATGCGCGCGGCGAGACTCTCGAAACGTCTCACCAACTCGGCACGCGAGCGCGCGAAGAGAAGGATAACGTCGAGACCTTTACGCGACGGCGAGACGAACTCCGCGCCTTTGGGTAAGACCCCGAGCACCGACTCGAAACCCGGCGGGGCACCCGCGAGCGCCACGCGCGCGCCCTCCTTGATGCAGAGCTTTTTCGGAAGCGGCGTCCCCGAGTAACCGGCCATTGCAGCGTCCTCCACGCGAAAGGTCGCGCGCCTTGTATCACACGAACCCCGTGCAGGCAAAGACGGGCGCGCCTGTTGATGCCGGTTGAGCGGGTCGGTTAAGATTCTTGCAAGATAAAGGAGTAACAGACATGTCTATGACAGAAGCGGGGCTCCCGCCCGCGAACCAGCAGGGTCTCGACATCCGCCCGACGCCGCGCGAGGAGATGAAACTCTACCCGCTCGACACCTTCCCCTACGACTACGCGGGGCGCGAGATACGCATCAAGTTCGAGCTGCCCGAGTTCACCTGCGTCTGCCCCTTCTCAGAGTTCCCAGACTTCGCCACCTTCCGCATCGAGTACGTGCCGAACGAGCGCTGCGTCGAGCTGAAGAGTTTGAAGCTCTACGTCAACTCGTTCCGCGACGTGAAAATCTTCCACGAGCACGTCGTCAACGTCATCCTCGAAGACTTCGTCCGCGCCACCGACCCGCTAGAAGTCAACATCGAAGGCGACTTCAACGTCCGCGGCAACATCAAGACGACCGTCCGCGCGTCCTACAAAAAACTGTAGGCAGTGTTCAGTTTTTAGTTTTCAGTTTTAAGCCAGACCAGGCTGCTGACTGAAAACTAAAAACTGAACACTGAAAACTGCCTTATGGAACTTGTCATCATCGTCGTTGCCGCCCTCGTCGGGTTCTGGCTCTTTCTGTTCGTCCTCAAGCGTGTGCTGCGGATGGCGTTGAGGCTGGCGGTCGTGGGGGCTTTGCTGCTGGCGCTGCTCGTCGGGGCCGTGGCGTGGTGGTGGTACGAGCCGTTCGGGGGCTCGTCGAGCAATAAACCCAACGCACCCGCGCGCCCGTCGCGCAACAGTCGTTAGGGGAAGGCGGGCCGGACGAGCATGGGGGAGACGGACACCGACGCCGACGACCAGTTCGACGCGCGCGTGCGCGAGGGGCGGCTCGACGAATCGACGCCGGGGCTGTGGCAGCGTGTGTGGCGTCTGCCGCGCAACGTCGTCGCCATCGGCATGGTGAGCCTGCTCAACGACGCGTCGAGCGAGATCATCTACCCGATGCTGCCGGCCTTCCTCGCGCTTGCCCTCGGCGCGAGCCCGAAGGCCATCGGCGTCGTCGAGGGCGTGGCCGAGTCGGTCTCAAGCCTCCTCAAACTCTTCTCCGGTTACTTCAGCGACAGGACGGGCAGGCGCAAGGGTCTGGTCGTCGTCGGCTACGGGCTGGCGAGCGTCATGCGGCCGCTGCTCGCGCTGACGACGACGTGGTATCAGGTGCTCGCCGTGCGCTTCACCGACCGCGTGGGCAAAGGGATGCGTAGCTCGCCGCGCGACGCGATGATCGCCGACGCCGCGACGCCGTCCGAGCGGGGTCTGGCCTTCGGCTTCCACCGCGCGATGGATCACGGCGGCGCGGTGCTCGGGCCGCTCATCGGGCTCGCGCTGCTCTGGTACGTGGCCGCCGACCCGCGCACGCCCAGCGCCGCCGACTACTCGACCATCTTCCTCTTCGCCTCCGTCCCCGCGCTGCTCGCGATGCTCGTGCTCATCTTCGCCGTGCGCGAGACGCACAACGGCGTGATGAAGGTGAAGGATGAGAAGAATCGGGAAGGAAGTCCCGCGCAGGCCGTCGGCGGGAAGATCAGACTCACGCTGCGCGGCTTCGACGCAAACTTCAAGTGGTTCCTCGTGCTCGTCGCGCTCTTCACCTTATCGAACTCGACCGACGCCTTCCTCATCCGCCGCGCGCAGATGGCGGGCGTCTCGACGGGACAGGGGACTTTGCTCCTCTGGTCGGCGCTGCACTTGAGCAAGGTCGTCAGTTCGGTCGTCGGCGGCGATTTGTCGGACAGGCTGGGGCGCAAGACCTTGATCGTGGCGGGGTGGCTGCTCTACGCGGCCGTCTACCTCGGCTTCGCGTACGTCTCGACGACCGCCGGGGCGTGGTCACTCTTCCTCGTCTACGGCGTCTACTTCGGGCTGGCCGAGGGCGCGGAGAAGGCGCTCGTCGCAGACCTCGTCCGCCCCGAGCAGCGCGGCACGGCCTACGGCCTCTATAACCTCGCCTTCGGCATCACGGTGCTCCCGGCCTCTCTGCTGATGGGCGCGCTCTGGGACACCTGGAACCCCGAGACGGCCTTCGTCGTCAGCGCCGCCATCGGCACGACCGCCGCGCTCCTGCTCGCCGTCTTCGTGCGGCCGGGAGAGAGAACAGTAGCCAGTAGCCAGTAGCGCTCCGCGTTGCGGACGTTGAGGATATGCTCGGACGGCTCACAATAACGAATGCTTTTCTACTGTCTACTGACCACTCTCTCCTCCGTTGACAGCCTCTCTCCCCAAGCTGTATACAGCCTAAGAGCGTTTGCCGCGAAGGGGGGCCGTGCCCGAGGCCGACCGACGCGTCCCATCTTCCGAACCTCAATCACAAGTTGAGTCTTGAAGGCCGAGTAGCCCCGTTCGCGCCATGGAGTACGAGTACGACCTCTTCATCAGCTACGCGCACATCGACGACCTGAGCCCGTTCGGCGAGGAGAAGGGCTGGATCGACCTGCTGCACGAGCGCCTGTCGGTGCTCTTAGCGCAGGCGCTCGGCTACGAGCCGCGCATCTGGCGCGACGGCCACCGCCTGCAAGGCAACGACGAGCTGTCGGGCGCCATCGGCGCAGGCGTCACGCGCTCGCTCCTGCTCGTGCCCGTCATCTCGCCGCGCTACGTGCAGTCCGACTGGTGCAACCGCGAGATGGAGGCGTTCCACGCAGCGCAGTCGCAGGCCGCGCCGCCCGGCTCGCCCGCGTTCCGCTCGCGCGTCTTCAAGGTCGTGAAGACTCCCCTGCCCGAGCACCTCCGTGAGTGCGAGCCCGCGCACATACGCAACCTCATCGGCTACCAGTTCTACGGCGAGGACGAGGCGAGCGGCGTGCTCACGGAGTTCAGCCCCACACCGAACGACAAGCAGTACTGGCGCACGCTCCACCGCCTCGTCTCCGACATCAAGCAGACGCTCATCGAGCTGAAGCACAGCCCTTCGGCGCCCGCGCAGCCGACGACGCACGCGCCCGCCCCGACTCCGACGGCCGTGCCCGCGATGCCCGCGGCGGCAAACTCGATGACCTACACGCCCGGCCTCGCGGGCGTCGCGCAGGGGCCCGCGGCGCCGGCGAGGTTCGTCTACCTCGCCGAGACGACCGGCGACCTCGCGCGCGAG
>CAXTSK010000173.1:5557-9276 GCA_964246655.1 uncultured Pyrinomonadaceae bacterium | reverse complement strand
GGTTGCGCGACCTGACGATCAAGCTCGACCGAACGGCCGCCGAAGCCGCCGAGCGCCTGACGCGCGAGGCGCGACGCCGCCTCGACCCCGTTGAGATGCAGGCGGGCGGCGCCCCCGTCGCCACCTACTTCCTCAACTACAACGGCCTCGACCGCTACCGCCGCCTCGGCGTCGTCTTCGACTTCGACCCCGCCTCCCAAAGTTATCGCTACGACGGCGCCGCCTTTCGCGAAATCCTCCGCCGCCACCCGCGCAGCCCCGAAGCCGCCGAGGCGCGCAAACGCCTCGACTCACCGCCGACCGATCGGAAGACGGGCCGGCCAGGGCTTAAATAAAACCGGCCGTAAAGGCTGAAGGTTGTACGGCGGCGCACGCGTGCGAAAGGGTATTGCAAAATGGCGCGGGCGCGGTTAGATTGTCGGCGGAGATTCAGAGCTGCGGGCGCGGGGGACTCTCCCACTTAGGGTCGGGCGTGGCTCCCGTGTACAAGAAACTTGGAGGAAGGAACAGTGCCGGTAGGAACGTGTCCTGACTGCGAAGCCGAAGTCCACGTTGACCTCGACGCCGACAAGGGCGACACGGTCACCTGCGACGAGTGCTCAACCGAGCTGGAGATCGTCGGACTCGACCCCGTCGAACTCGACATCGCCGAAGAAGACCTCGACGAAGACGACTACAAGGACGACGAAGACGAGGACGAATACTAGTGATAAGTGATGAGTGATGAGTGAAAAGAGAAGACAAGGCCCTTGCCTTCCTCTTCTCACTCATCACTTATCGCGACTCTGATAGGTCGTGCGGTTCTGGCGGACGGAGAGGCCGCGCGGGCCTTCCACGCGGATGGCGTGGAGGCGCCCGTCGCGCCTTTTTTCTTCGGGCGGGTAGAAGGCGAGCACGTAGGTCGAGGTCACCTCCTCGGCCAGCGCCTTGAACAGAGGGTCGTAGTCCTTCGCCGTGGCGTAGAAGTTCGTGCCGCCGGTCTTCTCCACTAAGCCGGATACGTCGAGCGGCGTCGGGAGCGGCGCGCGCTCCGGCGCGTTCGAGGCGAGCAGCCGCGTGTAGCTCGGCAGCGTTACCGTGTAGACGCTCACCTCGGCTTGGTTGGCGCGCTCGATGACGGTCGAGGGGTGGATGGTGTCGCCGACGGGGAAGCCGTCCGTGACGACGACCACGGCCCTCTTCAACAGGCGCCGGTCGAGCGTGCGCGGGGCGCTGCGTTGCAGCAGACGGACGGCGTCGTCCACCGCGTCGTAGGCGTGGGTCGAAAGACCGTTCGTCTCGCGCGCGAGTTTGCCGAGAGCGCGCTCAAGCTTGCGCGGGTCGCTCGTAAAACTCTGCACGACGCGCGCGTTCATGCCGAAGCTCATCAGGGCGAAGGAGGCCGGACGGTTCGAGAGCTTTTCGGAGAAGGCCGTCATCGCCGTCCGCAGCCGCTCCATCTCCTCCGGCGTCATGCTGCCCGACACGTCCACGGCGAAGACCACGGCCACGGGGCGCTCGGCCCCGGCGCGGCGCTCGACGTTGAGGAAGGCGACGGGCCGCTGCTCGCCGTCCTCGAAGAGCTTGAAGTCCTCGGGCCGTAGGCCCTTCACCGCGCGCCCCTCCGCGTCCGTCACCGACACGTCCACGAGTATGAGGTCGGTGTCGATCCTGAGCACGTCGTCTTCGCCCAGCTCGACGGGCTCGGGCGTGGGTCGCTGCCGCGGCTGCTCCTGCGCGCGCGGCGCGGGGGCTTGGGTGAGAAGGCAGAGGCACGCGAGCACAGACGCGGCCGACAGCGCCGCGCGCGCGGAGAGTTTGAGTTGGTGTCCTGACATAAGGAACATAAAAAGCGGCGCCCGAAGCGCGGCCTGAGGAGTGGCCGGCGCGTGGATTATACGTCGCGGCGCGGAAGTGCGCCAGAGCTTAACTTGAGGGCGGACAACAAGCCCCACCCGCGGCGCATCAACCAACCGGAAATCGCGTGTTATAATCCGCGCCGCCCCGCCCGAATGCGCGCGGACGATTCGAGGAAGACTCAAGTGAAGATGCCCGCAAGAAAATATCTGGCGGCCGCGTGTGCGGCGCTGTTCGCGCTCTCTCTGGTCGCGCCGGTGGCGGCGCAGAAGAAGAAGCAGAAGCAGGAGCCGACGACCGGCGCCATCAACGGCCGCGTGAAGGTCGCGCCCGGCGCGACGCCCGGCGGCGTCAACGTCGTCGTCAGACGCGGCGACGAGGAAGTCGCGCGGCGCGAGACGAACTCGAAAGGCGAGTTTGAATTCCAGGGGCTCGCGCCCGGCACGTACGGCCTGACGCTGCGCAAGGCGGGCCTTGAGGTCGGCCGGCTGGAGGACGTGCAGGTGCGTGCGGGCAAGACCGTCTCGCTCAAGGACAAGCTCTTCCTGCCCATCGACGACGGCGCCATCGCGCACATCCGCGGGAGCGTCTTCGACGCCAACGGCCGGAGCGTGGGCGGCGCGAAGGTAGAGCTGGCGCGCGTCGAGGCCGACGGCTCGTTCAAGAAACTCGACGACCGCGTCTCGAACGCGACGGGCTCGTTCGCCTTCCGGCTCACGCCCGAGCGCGCGCGCTACCGTCTGACGGCGAAGGCCGACGGCGCCGAGCCGGCCAGCGAGGAGATTAACATCGAGGGCGCGGCCATCTACCGCATCGCGCTCTCGCTCCACCCGAAGAAGTAGACACAAAGTGAAGGACGCCCACCCGAACAGGGAAGAGGCGCGCGAGGAGTTTTTGACGGCGCGCCAGCTCGCGGAGGTCTTGCAGGTGAGCGAATCGACCGTGCGCCGCCTCGCGCGCGAGGGCCGCATCCCGTGCGTGCGGCTCACCCCGCGCCTGCTCCGCTTCAACCTCAAGGCCGTCTACCGCTCCCTCGACGGCACCGACACCCACAACAAATCGAAGCGCCGCCACGCCGAAGAGTCGGAGCGCGACGACCCGCAGTTATCCTTCGCTGATATTCTCTGAGAGCCCGCCTGAAAGCTCATAGCTCCGTAGGGGCTTCGCCAGCGGACTCAAGGGCGCCCTGCGCCTTACTCTTCTTCTTCCTCTTCGGCGTCGCGCGCTTCTACTTCTGCGCGGGGGCGCCAGTTGCGCGCGCCGTCTTTGACGAGGTCGTGCTTGCGCTTGATGCCCGCCCGCACGTTGAGGAACCACGCCGAGACGCCGAGCGCGGCCGTGACGAGGGCCACGTCGTTGTGGCGCAGGTAGAGCAGCACCGGCATCGCCGCGAGGAGCGCGTACGCGAGAAGCCGCCACGCGCGCGCGAAGTCGAAGCCCGCGTCCTTCATCCTTCCGCCTTTAACCCTTCAGTTGATGGTCACGGGGATAGGCGCGTCGATGGTCTCCGGGGGGAAGCACTCCTTGTCGTTGCAGTGCTGGACGCGGAGCTTCGCGCGGAACGTGTGGCGGCCCTTCGCCGCGTCCTTATCGGCACTCAGGGGGAGCTTAATGACGACACTGCCCTCGTAGAGCGCGAGCGGCTTGTCGAAGAAGTCGAGCTTGCGCGACACGCCCGGCGGATAGACGGGCTTGCCGGGCGTGATGCCCTCCTGCGGCTCGGCGCGCAGCTCGGTCGGGATGTAGAACTTGTCCGTGGCCGGGTTGGCGTGCGTGTGAAAGCCCTGCGCGATGTCGAGCCGCACGCTCGCCTCGCCCGAGCCGCCCGCGGAAAGTTTGACATACTCGTCGGTCGCCGTCACCTACTTTTTACGTGGCGTCGG
>CAXTSK010000173.1:0-5547 GCA_964246655.1 uncultured Pyrinomonadaceae bacterium | reverse complement strand
GGGGGCCCGCCCCTCTTTGTGCGGGGGGGGGGGGGGGGCCGGGGGGGGGGGGGGGGGGGGGGGGGCCCGGGGCGGCCACGCCGTTCGCGTTCGACTCGCCCCCGCCGCACGAGGCGAAGGCGAGGGGCGCGCAGAGAAGAAAGCTCAGGAGAAGATTCTGTCGTCGCATGGTTCGGAGTTTATCTCAAACACTGGCGCAACTCACACGGCCGACGGCGGCTGTTGGAAGTCTTGCGGGGGCGGCGGCTGGTACTGCGGCGCGGGCGGCGCCGGCCGCGAGCGCACGCGGCGCATGAGGTAGCGGAGGAGGAAGTAGGCCGGCAGCCCTATGAAGATGACGACCGGGATGAGCGCCAGCAGCAGGCGGATGAAGAAGAGCGTGATGGAGGCCGCGATGCCTACGCCGTCGCCGAAGGCCGTGCCGACGCTGCGGAAGAAGCCGGTCGTGCCGATGAGAGGCGCGGGCGGCTGGAGCGTGACGCTGATGGTCGAAAGGCTCGCCTGATTTTCGAGGAAGCGGCGGCGGCCCTCGACGCGCTCGATCTCTGTGCGGACGTTCGTCAACTCGCGCTGCACGGAGATGGCGTCTGAGACCTCCTGCGAACGCTTCATGATCTCAAGCAGTTGCGCTTCGAGCGCGCGCTGCGTGCGCAAACGCGCTTCGAGGTCGATGTACTCCTCGGTCACGTCCTTGCCCGTAATCTTCTGCGCGGTGACGCTGCCGCCCGCGGCGCGTATGTCCGCGAGCGCCGAGTCGAACTGCGCCGCGGGCACGCGCATCTCGACGGTGATGATCTCGTAAGCGTGTTCGCCGTTGGCGGCCGTCTGCTGCCTGGAGTCCGAAGTGACGACGAAGCCGCCGCGCGACTCCGCGACCGAGGCGATGCGCTGCATGGCCTTGGCGGGCTGTTCGATTTCGAGCGTGAGGGTTGCGTTGCGGATAATCTTGCGCTCGACGGGCGGGGCGGTCGGGCTCTGCTGCTGGGGCGCCGCGGGGTCTTCCGTGCGTTCGAGCGAGACAGTCTTCATGTCCGCCTGGCCGCTCCCGCCTCCGCCCTGCGCCGCCGCGCCCGCGTTCTGCTGCGGCGCGGTCGAACTGTTGGGCGAAGAAACCATCGGCGCGGCTTCACGCTGGGAGCCGGCGGCGCAGCCGGCCGCCGCGGCGAGCGCGAGCATGAGGACGAGTGTGGTCAACAGTCTCATAAATTCTCTCCGGGGCATCGTCTATTAGAACAACGTCTGAACGGGCGGGGCGTCGGCCGCTTGCGCGACTTCAGCGCGCGTCATCCTTCTCGAAGTAGGGCGGCGTCTCGCCCGGCCTGAGGCGGCGGAGCGTCACGTCCTCGGGGTAGTAGCTGACGCCCGTGCGGCGGAGCGTCTGCCAGCGCAAGCCTTTGCCGCCCAGCGTGAGCTTGACGGTGGCCGAGCCGCCGAAGCCGCTCCTCAGACGGAACTGCGCCGCGCCGCCGCGAACGTTCGCCGTGAAGCCGCAGTCTTCGATGCGCCCGAGGTAGTGCGCCACGATGCCGCACGTCGCGCGCAGCCGGTTGCCCGTCTGTCTGATGGTGATGTCGATGGCGAACTGCGGCACCTCTTCAAGCTTCATGTCTTGGTAGGCGGGCGGCAGCTCCGACTTGTCCTTCGCGTAGACGGCGTAGTTCCAGGTTCCGCGGAAGCCCGAAGCGGGCGGCGTCTGCGCGGCGGCCGCGTGCGCGGCAAAGAGCAGGGCGAAGGCGATAAGGGGCAGCGAGACAAACGTGGGGAGCCTTCTCATTCTTCGCCGCCCTCCTCTTCCTCTTCGTCCCTGGCGCCGTGGCGTTCGGGGCGCTTGATGCCGAACTTCTCCAGGCGGTATTGCAGCGTGCGGAAGGTGAGGCCGAGGAGCTTGGCCGCCTTGGTGATGTTGTAGTCGGTGCGCTCCATCGCCTGAAGGATGAGGTTGCGCTCCACGTCCTCGAAGTTGACGCCCTCGGCGGGGAGCTTGAAGCCCGCGCCCTCGGCCGCGGGGCGCGTCTCCAGCCGGACTTCGAGCGGGAGGTCTTCGACCGTGATGTAGTCGGCCTCGGCGAGCAGGATGGCGCGCTCGATGGCGGATTCAAGTTGTCTGACGTTGCCGGGCCACGCGTAGTCGAGCATCACCTTGCGCGCCTCGGGCGTCAGGCCCCGGATGAGGCGCGAGGTGTTGCGCGTGTGCTTCTTGAGGAAGAAGTCGATGAGGACGGGGATGTCTTCGCGCCGCTCGCGCAAAGGGGGCACGTCGATGGAGAGGACGTTGATGCGATAGTAGAGGTCGTCGCGGAAGCGCCCGTCCGAGACCATCGCGCGCAGGTCGCGGTTCGTCGCGGCGACGACGCGCACGTCGATCTTGATGGGGCGCGTGCCGCCGACGCGCCGAATCTCGCGCTCCTGCAAGGCGCGCAGGAGCTTCGCCTGCATCGACACGTCCAGCTCGCCGATCTCGTCGAGGAAGAGCGTGCCGCGGTCTGCAATCTCGAAGAGTCCCTTCTTCTCGGCGTGCGCGCCGGTGAACGAGCCCTTCTCGTGGCCGAAGAGTTCAGACTCCAAAAGGTTCTCGTTGATGGCGGCGCAGTTGACGGCCTGGAACATCTCGGAGACGCGCGGGCTCTGCGTGTGGATGGCGCGCGCGATCAGCTCTTTGCCCGTGCCCGACTCGCCGCGGATGAGCACCGTCGAGTTCGAGCGCGCGACCTTGAGGATCATCTTCTTGACGGCCTCCATCTCCGTCGAGGCGGAGATGATCTCCTGGTCGAGCGCGTCGAGACGGGCGAGCGCGCGCTGGATGGTCTCCAAAAGCGTGTCGCGCTCGAAGGGCTTTTCCAGATAGTCGAATGCGCCGCGCCGCAAAGCCTCTTTGGCCGACTCGATGGAACCGTGCGCGGTCAGGAGGATGACGATGATGGACGAGTCGTAGGCGAGGAGCTTCGACAGCAACTCGATGCCGTCCATCCCCGTCATCTTGAGGTCGGTGAGCGCGAGGTCGAAGCGCCGCTCGCGCTGAATGCGCAGCGCCGCCTCGCCCGACGACGCCGTCGTAACGTCGTAGCCCACGCTCGTCAGAATGGCCTCAAGGATTTCCCTCTGCGGCTTCTCGTCGTCAACGACCAGGATGCTTTTGCGTGACATAGTGACAAATGATGAATGATGAATGATGAGTGATAAATTAAAAGGCAAGTCGCCTTCAATTCATCATTCATCACTCAGCATTCATCATTCCTTTCTGACTGTTGGTATCTCGACCGTGAACGTCGTGCCTGCGCCGGGCTTGCTCTCGACGCGGATGGAGCCGTCGTGCTCGTCCACGGCCTTCTTCGCGATGGCGAGGCCGAGCCCCGTCCCGGTCTCCTTCGTCGAGAAGTAGGGCTCGAAGATTTTCGGCAGGTGGTCGGCGTCGATGCCGACGCCCGTGTCGCGGACGCGGACGCGGGCGACCCCGTCCTCCGCGGAGAGGCTTACCGTCAGACTCCCCCCGCGCCCTTCCATCGCGTGCATGCCGTTAATGATAAGGTTCGTGAAGAGCGAACGTAAAGCCTCGCGGTCTCCGAGCACCGGCGGCAACGCCCCGTTCTCCTCGAAACGCGTCTCGACGCCGATCTCCGCGGCCTGCACCTCGACCATCGAGAGCGCGTCGCGCACGGTGTCGCTCAGGTCGAGCGGCTGAAGTTCGAGGTTGGCGGGGCGCGTGTACTTGAGGAACTCCGTGATGCGCGTGTTGATGCGCGCGACCTCGGCCTTTAATTGAAGCGTCAGCTTCTCGACGAGCGCGCGCTTCTGCAGGTCGCTGGGGGCGAGCGAGGTGCGCAGGTGGTCGAGCGCGAGGTTGATGTAGTTGAGCGGGTTGCGTATCTCGTGCGCGATGGCCGAGGCGAGGCGGCCGATGACGGCCGACTGCTCGGCCTGTTTGACCTGCGCCTCAAGCTCACGCATGCGCCCGAGCTGCGCGATCATCTCGTTGAAAGTCGCGGCCAGCCGGCCGACCTCGTCTTTGCGTTCGGCGCCGGGGACGTGGAAGGAGAAGTCGCCCGCGGCGACGCGCTGCGCCCCGCGCGACAGCTCGTTGAGCGGGCGCGTGAAGCGCCAGACGAGCACCGCTGCCCCGAGCGTGGAGATGAGCATGATGGCGAGCGTCGGGCTGAGTTGCCGCACGGCCTCGTAGGAAGAGTTCTCGGTCATCGGACTCCGCCCGAGCACGATGACGATGTAGACGAGCCCGTCGTTGGTCTGGAGCGGGATGGCGAACGTCCGCGGCTCGCCCGAGACGGGCTCCCGCGTGACCGGCAGCGACGGCCGCAGCCGCTTGAAGCCCTCGGACGCCTCGCCCGCGTCCACAAGGTTCGGCAGCCTCACGTTCTCCGTGTCGGAGATGAAGTCGTAGTGCGCCTCGCCGTTGGGGAGCGTCTCGGGGCGGTAGTCGGGATCGAGGCTGTCCTCGATGCGCCCGTCGCTGTCGCGCACGACGAGGACGTTGACGACGCGCCCCTTCTGCTGTTCAAGCAGGGATTGGTTGCCCGGCTTGTCCAACTGGAACATGTACTGGCTGGAGGTGATGCTCTCGTTGGCGAGCGCGATGGAGGCCGTGAGCGCCTGCTCCTGCCCGGCGACGAGGATGGCGCGGGCGCGCGAGCGGGCGCGGCCGAAGTAGTACTGCACGCCGAGCGTGGCGATCAAAAGCAGCGCCATCACCAGCAGCAGCCGCGTGCGGAAGCTGTAGAAGAGTTTCGGCAGTCCCATCGTTCGGAAGTACCCCGGACGCCCGCCGTTCGCCCCGCGGGAACTTTCGTCAAAGCTCAAGCAAAAGGTAGTTGCCCTGCGGCTTTGACAGATGTTATAGTCGCCGAGGTCTCCAGCGCAAACCCCTCCGGGAGACAGCAGTCTGTACTCTCCAATAACCTACTCGGTGCGATTTGAAGTTTTGAAGGGTGACTATAGACCTTGGACGGCAAAGGCTTAGGCATGGCTGTTTCGACACTTCGAGTCCGGCACCCGCGGCGGCGCACTCCGAGCGCCTGCCGGAATTCGCGCGCAATCAAAGCTCTGTTAAGTGCATCTTAGCGGTTGGACCCGGTCGGGTCGGACGCCCCCCTCGTGAAGTAGGCGCTCCGATTCGGCTCTTCTGCTTTGCTTTTTAAGCGAGGAAAGGCTCAATGACCCCAAAGTACAGATTCCCCCGCGTCGCGCTCGCCCTGTCCATCCTCCTCTTCGCCGCCGCGTCGGCCCAGGCCGCCGCCAAGAAACCTGCTAAGAAGGCGCCCGCGAAGGCGGCCGCTAAGGCTCCCGCCCGCTCGAAGCGCGGCGGGCGCGAGACGGCTTCGTCGCGCAAGGACTCGCGCTCCTCGAAGCGCGAGCGCGCGGCCGAGGCGCGCAAAGGGAGGAACGACCGCCGCGGCTCGAAGCCGGAGCGCGCGGAGCGGAAGGGCAAGAAGGGGCGCGCCGAGGAGCGCGCCTCGGCGAGGGAGTCGCGCAAGGACCCGCGCAAGATGAGCAGGCGCGAACGCATCGCCGCCGCGCGCGCCGAGGCCGAGCGCCGCC
>CAXTSK010000172.1:0-9283 GCA_964246655.1 uncultured Pyrinomonadaceae bacterium | reverse complement strand
GCTGTCGGGGCTCGGCGCGCTGCCGCGGCCGGCGGCCGTCGGGGTCGGGCGCGCGTTGGGCCGCGCGGCCTACCGTTTAGCCGGGGGCCTGCGTCGCACGGGGCTGCGCAACCTTGAACTGGCCTTCCCCGAGATGGACGAGGCAGAGCGCGGGCGCATCCTGCGCGGCACGTTCGAGAGCCTGGGGCGGCAGCTCGGCGAGGTCAGCCAGTTCCCGTGCGCCACGCCCGAGCGCCTGCGCGCGGTCGCCGAGTACGACAGCGAGGACGTTAAGCTCCTCGACGTTGCGCGCGAGCGCGGCCGCGGCGTCATCTTCCTCACCTCGCACCTCGGCGCCTGGGAGATGCTCTGCTTCGCACACTCCGCGCTCTACGAGCCCATAAGCTTCCTCGTCCGCCCGCTGGATAACCCGCGCATCGACCGGATGGTCGAAGCTTTGCGCACGCGCTTCGGCAACCGCCCCATCGACAAGGGCGCCGCCGCGCGCACCGCACTCCGCCTCCTCAAGCAAGGCGGCACGCTCGGCGTGCTGGCCGACCTCAACACGCAGGAACGCGAGGGCGTCTTCGTCCCCTTCTTCGGCCACCTCGCCTGCACGACCGCGGGCGTCGCCACGCTGGCGCTACGCACTGACGCCACCGTCATCCCCGTCTGCGCGCCTTGGGACGAGCGCCGCGGTAAGTTCGTCTTCCGCGGCGGCCCCGTCATCGAACTCGTCCGCACGGGCGACGACCGACGCGACGTGGAAATCAACACGGCCAACTTCACGGCCGCCATCGAACGCCACGTACGCATGTTCCCGGAACAGTGGCTTTGGATTCACAAACGTTGGAAGACGCGACCCAAAGGCGAGCCCGACCTCTACGCACGTCCGACACAACTTTCGTCAAAAAATTCCGCCGAGGCGAAAATTTCTTCCGCGCCGTCAACCGAAAAGATTTACAAAGCTTAGTGCGCGAGTTTTCACAAATTACTTTAACCTTTGGGACTCAAAGGTTTACGTAAACCTTCCGGGCTTGTCACAAATTTGTTGAGAACGTTGCATTTTCTTCTTGACAGTTAACGGAAAATACGTATAATTCCTCACCAAGACGAAGCAGTCAGTAATTATAAATTGAAGCAGCGCTTCGAAGATGATTGACAAGAGCGGCCGGGTTGGTTCATGCAGCCTTACAGGCAGGAGCGGTTCTTAATTTTTGCTCCGGTAAGGTTGAGCAAGTTCTGAGCTATATATTTCGCCCGTCCAACACGACCGCCAAAACAGCCGGATCGCCCGTATGTGACGATCTCCAGCAAAAGTCAACGCCACCCTGAATCTCCGAGCCTGCCCGAAAAAAACGCCCTGTCGGTTTACCCTAGACCGACGGGGCGCTCTTCTTTTTAGCTGTCAGCACCGGCTTACTTTTTAAGCTTCTTGACGATACTGCGCGCCCCCTTCAGCTCGGGCGCCTGCGTGGCGTCTTGAAGTTCACGCCCCTCGGCTCGGCGGAGCACCCCTTTGAAATCGATGTTGATGGTACCCCCGAAGAGGGCGAGGCCGATGAGCGCGATTAAAACAAGCTCACTGATGCCCATATTTTCCTCACATAGCTAGGCCGCCGTCGGCCTGGATGACCTGGCCGGTGATGTAGCGCGCGTCGTCGGAGAGGAGGAAGCAGGCGATGCGCGCGACCTCTTCGGGCTGTGCGTAGCGGCCCATGGGAATCTGCTCGCGCAGCTTCTGTTGGTACTCTTCGTTAAGCGCCTGCGACATGTCCGTGGCGACGAGGCCGAGGGCGAGCGCGTTGACTGAGACGTTGCGGCTGGCGACCTCTTTGGCGAGCGCCTTGGTCAGCCCGATCATGCCCGCCTTCGAGGCCGAGTAGTTCGACTGGCCGCCCATGCCGACGACGCCGCTGATGGAAGAGATGTTGAGGACGGAGCCGCCCCCTTCGTTCTTGAGCATGTGGCGGAGCGCGGCGCGCGAGAAGTTCCAGGCGCCCTTGAGGTTCGTGTCGATGACGGAGTCCCAGTCCTCCTCCTTCATGCGCAGGATGAGGTTGTCGCGCGTGATGCCGGCGTTGTTGACGAGCAGGTCTACGCGCCCGAGTTCCGACTTCACCTGCTTGACCATCTCGGTCGCCGCCTCGGTGCTCGCCACGTCGCACTGCGCGGCGAGCGCGCGCACGCCGAGTCCTTCAAGTTCGGCCTTCAAACCTTCGGCCGCCTCGGCGCTCTGCGCGTAGTTGAAGGCCACGTCGGCGCCGCGCCGTGCCAGCTCCAGCGCGATGGCGCGGCCGATGCCGCGCGTCGCGCCCGTGACGACGGCCGCGCGCCCCGCAAAGGGTTTCACTTCGGCACTCAAACTTTTCTTCCTCCGTTAATGTGTGTCCGTGCGAGCGGGCATATTAACACACGCGGCCGCCGCAGACGTTTGGCGGCCGGCGTGTTTTATTGTAAAGATTAACCGAAGCGCGCCACATCACACGCACCGAAGGGGGAGGGCATGAAGTTAATCGTACTCGCGGCAGGGTATGCGACCCGACTTTACCCGCTGACGCTGAACCAGCCGAAGCCTCTGCTCGACGTGGCCGGCAAGCCGATGCTCGAACACGTGCTCGACAACCTCGCGCCCGTCGAAGAGATCGACCATGTCTACGTCGTCACCAACGGCAAGTTCGCCGGACACTTCGAGCACTGGGCCGAAGGGCGCCACACGAAAATCGGCGGGCCGGAGATCACGGTCGTCAACGACCACTCGACCGACGACTCGAACAAGCTCGGCGCTATCGGCGACCTGAACCTCGTCTTGAATCAGGCCGGGATTGACGACGACATCGTGGTCGTCGCGGGCGACAACCTCTTCAGCGAACGCCTGGGCGAGTTCGGCGAGTATTGCCGCGCGAAGGGTGCGCCGGTGCTCGCCGTCTACGACGTGGGCGACCTCGAAGCGATCAAGAAGTACAACTCCATCGACGTGGAAGACGACGGCCGCATCACCTTCTTCGAGGAGAAGCCCGCGAGCCCGAAGAGCACCTTGACGGGCATCGCGCTTTATTACTACCCGAAGTCGGCGCTGCCGCTCATCCGCCGGTACGTCGAGGAGGGCAACAACCCCGACCAGCCCGGAAGGCTCGTGCAGTGGATGTATGAGCGCACGCCCTTCTACACGTGGCGCGTGCCGGGCATCTGGTACGATGTCGGTTCGAAGGAGACGCTGGAGGAGGCCAACCGAATCTTCCTGCAACATCGAACACAGGCCGAAGGGTGACTAACGCATGCTCGATTTGAATTACGTCCGCGGCAACCTCGAACGCGTGCGCGCGGCGCTCGACGCGCGCGGCTTCCCCGCCGGGGCGCTCGACGACTTCGCCGCGCTCGACGCCGAGCGCCGCCGCGCCATCGCCGAGTCTGACTCGCTGAACGCGCGCCGCAACGCTTCGAGCCGCGAGATCGGCGCGCTGATGAAGGAGGGCAAAAAGGAGGAGGCCGAGTCTCGTCGTAAAGAAGTGGCGGAACTCAAGGAGCGCATGGCCGAACTCGAACGCGCGCGCGACGACGCGGAGCGGCGGATGCAGGAGTTGCTCGCCACCGTCCCGAACGTGCCGCATGAGAGCGTTCCAATCGGCCGCGACGAGTCCGCCAATCAGGAGTTGCGTCAGTGGGGCGAGGCGCCTCGCTTCGACTTTGAGCCGCAGGATCACGTTGACATCGGCACGCGGCTTAATATCCTCGACCTCGAACGCGCAGCCAAGATTGCTAGCGCGCGCTTCGCCATCTTGAAAGGCGGGGGCGCGCGGCTCGAACGCGCGCTCATCAACTTCATGCTCGACGTGCACACGCGCGAGCACGGGTACGAGGAGACGCTGCCGCCCTTCATCGTCAACCGCGACTCGCTCTTCGGCACGGGGCAACTCCCCAAGTTCGAGCAGGAGTTATTTAAGCTGACGGACGAGCGCGGGCTCTACCTGATACCGACGGCAGAGGTGCCGGTGACGAACATCCACCGCGAAGAGATTCTCGACGTGTCACAGCTTCCGTTGAAGTTCGTCTCCTACACGCCCTGCTTCCGCTCTGAGGCCGGCTCCTACGGACGCGACACGCGCGGCGTCATCCGCCAGCACCAGTTCGACAAGGTCGAGTTGGTGAAGCTGTCTCTGCCCGAGAACTCTTACGAAGAGCTGGAAGGACTGACGCGCGACGCGGAGACGATTTTGCAGAAGCTCGGGCTGCACTACCGCGTCGTCGCGCTCTCGACCGGCGACATCAGCGCCTCGTCGGCGAAGACGTACGACCTGGAGGTGTGGCTGCCGTCGCAGAACACTTTCCGCGAAATTTCCTCGTGCTCGAACTTCGAGGCGTACCAGGCGCGGCGCGCGCAGATACGCTTCCGCCGTGCGGGCGGCGCGAAGCCCGAGTACGTCCACACGCTCAACGGCTCGGGGCTCGCCGTCGGCCGCACATGGCTCGCCATCCTTGAAAACTACCAGCAGGCGGATGGCTCGGTCGTCATCCCCGAAGCGCTCCGCCCGTACATGGGGATGGATAGGATAGAAGCGAAGTAACCAGTAGTCAGTAGGAAAACAACTACGGCGGGCGTCGGGTCTGTAACCCGTAACGCCCGCCGATGTTTTCTACTGGCTACTGACTACTTGCTACTCGATCTTTAACTCAAACGGCATGATGGCGAGCGTCTGGTTCGCGGGGAGGCGTTCGAACATGGCGGCGCGGCGCAGCACGGGGCGCATCTCGGCGGGCATGGAGTTGATGAAGGCGGCGCGCTGCTGCTCGGCCTTGATGCTGGCGGCGTCCTGGTCGTCACCGCCACCGCCGAAGAGCTGCTGGAAGAAGGTGCGCGGCGCGGGGTAGACGACGCGGCGGACGCCCTTGTCGGCGGGAATCTTCGCCAGCTCTTTCGCCACCTCGACGGCGCGGTCTAAGCCGCCGAACTCGTCAACCAGCTTCCGCTCCTTGCCCTGCGCGCCCGTCCAGACGCGGCCGCGCGCCACCTCGTGGACGGCCTCGACGTTGTCGAACTTCCTTCCTTCGGCCACCTTCGGGAGGAACTGGTTCCAGTAGAAGTTGCGCATCGACGACTCGAACTTCTCGCGCTCCTCCTTCGTGAACTTCTCCGTCTCGCGGAACATGCCCGAGTTCTTCCCACGCATGACGTACTCGCTCGAAACCCCTATCCAGTCGTAGAAACCTTTGACGACCGGCTTGTAGGCGTAGACGCCGATGGAGCCCGTCAGCGTCAGGGGCTCGGCCACGATCTTGTTCGCGCCCATCGAGATGTAGTAGCCACCCGAGGCCGCGAGGTCGCCCATCGAGACGACGACCGGCTTCTTCTTCTTCGCCTCCTCGACCGCCTTCCAGATTAAGTCCGAAGGGTAGGTCACGCCGCCGGGGCTGTCCACGCGCAGCACGATGGCCTTCACGTCGCGGTTGTCGCGCGCGTCGTTGAGCGCCTTGACGACGGTGTCGGAGCCGATGGTCTGGTCGCCGCCGAAGGTGCCGTCGTTCGAACGGCCCGGCTCAATCGGCCCCGACGCGAAGACGACCGCGACGGCCTCACCCTGATTCAGGCCGAGCGACTGCGGGGTGACGCGCCGGTACTCTGACATCGAGACCTTGCGCAGCTTCTCGTCCTCCTTGTAGCCGAGCCGCTTCTTCAGCTCGTTCTCGACCTCCTCGCGGTAGAGCGCGCCGTCGATGAGCCCGGCCTCGAACGCGGCGGGCGCGTTGTGCGGCGCGTTGTCCACGAGCGCGCGGATGTCCTCGACCGACTTGTGGCGCGCTTCGGCGACCTGCGTGACGTAGCGGTTGAAGATTTCGTCGAGCAGCGAGTTCAAAGTCTCGCGCTCGCCCTCCGACATGTCCTCGCGCGTGAAGGACTCGGGCGCGGTCTTGTACTTCTCGATTTGGTACGAGTCCCAGACGATGCCGAGCTTATCGAACGAGCCCTTGAAGTGCATCGACTCGGCGGCCAGCCCGTTGATGAAGAGGTCGCCGATGGGCGGCACGTAGATGCGCTCGGCCGCGGTCGCGACGTAGTACTCCTTGTCGCCGCCGAACTCCATGTAGGCGTAGATGGGCTTGCCCGACTTGCGGAAGTCTGCGACGGCGTCGCGTATCTCGTCGGCCTTGGCCCAACCGCCGCCGAGCACGTGGATGTCGAGGAGCACGGCGCCGACGCGCTTGTCGGCCTTCGCCTTACGCAGTTGCAGCAGCAGGTTCGAGAGCGAGTTGGTCTCGCCGCCGAAGAAGCGGCTGGAGAGTTCGTCGGCGTTCGTGTAGTCGGGCAGCGAGCCCTCGACGTTGAGGACGAGCACGCTGTTCGACTCGACCTCCGGCTCCTGGCCGAGCGACACCACGACGACCGCCACGACCAACCCTATCAACAGCACGAACACCGCCAGCAGCCCGACGATGCTCAGAGCGATCTTGCTTCCACGCGTCATACTTTAAGACCTTTACACCGAAAGAATATGACCCCGATCGGGAGCGGCGGGGTCGGTTTTATTACGATTTGCGGGGAGAAAAGGTTTTTGGAGAGTGAGCAGTAAGCGGTGAGCAGTGAGCAGTTTTAAGAATTCGCGCGCCGCCCGATTTAACTCAATCACTGCTCACCGCTTACTGCTCACTCCCTGACAATCCACCCGCCGCCGACGACCTCTTCGCCGCGGTAGAAGATGGTGGCCTGGCCGGGCGTGATGGCGCGCTGCGGCTCGTCGAAGCGGACGCGGGCGCGGCCGTCGCCGAGCGGGGTGATGATGGCCGGCGCCTCCTTGTGACGGTAGCGGACGCGCACGTCCGCGTGGACGGGCTCCGCGGGTTCATCGAAGGCGACCCAGTTGACGCCCGCGGCGTTGAACTCGGGACTCAAAAGCTCCTCGTCGTGGCCGACGACGACGCGGCTCGACTCCGGCTCGACGCGCACGACGTAGAGCGGGAGCGGGCGCGAGACGCCCAAGCCCCGGCGCTGCCCGACCGTGAAGCGGTGCACGCCCTCGTGCTCGCCGACGACGCGCCCTTGCGTGTCCACGATCTCGCCGCGCGCGGGCCGCTCGTCTTCCCTCCCCTCGGCTTCGAGGTAGCGGTCGATGAAGCCCGCGTAGTCGCCGTCGGGCACGAAGCAGATCTCCTGCGACTCGCGCTTCTCCGCAACGTACAGGCCGTGACGGCGCGCGACCTCGCGCACCTCGTCCTTCGTCATCTCGCCTAAGGGAAAGAGCGAGCGCGACAACTGCTCCTGCGTCAGCTCCCAGAGGAAGTACGACTGATCCTTGCGCGCGTCCTTGCCGCGCAGAAGCCTGTAGCGCCCCGCCGCCTCATCGTGACGCACGCGCGCGTAGTGCCCGGTCGCGACCTTCTCGCAGCCCACGCTCAAAGCCGTCCGGTCGAGCGAAGCGAACTTCAGACGACTGTTGCAGGCGACGCACGGGATGGGCGTCTCGCCTTCGAGATAACTCTGCACGAACGGCGCGACCACGTCGCGCTCGAAGTCGCGCTCAAGGTTCAGGACGTAAAAGGGGAAGCCCAACTCCTCCGCCACGCGCCGCGCGTCGTACACGTCGTCGAGCGAACAACAACGCGAAGGCAGGGGCTCGCCGTCCTCGCCCACACTCAAGCCCCGCCGCTGGTTCCAGAGCTGCATCGTGAACCCGACCAGCTCGTGCCCCCCGGCCTTCAACAACGCCGCCGCCGCCGAACTATCGACGCCGCCGCTCATCGCTACTGCTATCTTCATTACGACTTCAAACCTACTCGAAAACGGCAAATTTGCCGCACATTTATGCAGATGTTAAGATGACATCCAGTCGCTTTCTACTGCTTTTTCCAAGCACAGTACAGGATAACCGACATCCTGCGAAACGTCAGCCCGCCATCTGACGCCACAGAATGAAAGGGGCGCGGACAGATGAGTGAAGAGAGCACACGTCGCTTCGAAAAGGCGATGGCGAAGCTGGCGGAAAGTTCGGCGCTGCACGACGAGCGGCTCGCCGTGCATGAAGAGCGGCTCGCCGCAATAGAGCGTACGAATGAGATGCTCAAAGCGTTGGCCGCCGACGCCCATCAGTTGCTTGCTAACATGCAGCGGCGCGTCACGGGTCTCGAAGAGGTCAACGCCACTTTGGTCAGACTGCTCCAACACCATAACGACGGGATAACCGAGATGCGGGCGGCGCAGGCCCATGCCGACGCCAAGATCGCCGTCCTCGCGGAGTCGCAGGCGCATACGGACAGGCGGCTGGATGCGTTGATTGACATCGTGCGGACGCGCTTTAACGGCCAGTCTGAAAGTAGTTGAGCGACCCTTGAATAATGCCTGAGAGAGCCATCGAAGAGTACGTCGTCACGGACGAGCCCTTCTACCTCGCGGTGGGGCGCGAGGTGGAGTTGTTCGAGGCCGCGAAGGACGCGCGCCTGCCCGTCATGCTCAAAGGCCCGACGGGCTGCGGCAAGACGCGCTTCGTCGAGCACATGGCGTGGCGACTGGGTCGCCCGCTCATCACCGTCGCCTGCCACGAAGACCTCTCGGCGACAGACCTCGTCGGCCGCTTCCTGCTCGAAGGCGAGGAGACGGTCTGGCACGACGGCCCCCTGACGGCGGCCGTGCGCGGCGGCGCGATCTGTTACCTGGACGAGGTGGTCGAGGCGCGCAAAGACACCGTCGTCATCATTCATCCTTTAACTGACGACCGCCGCCGCCTCCCCATCGAGAAGCGCGGCACCATCCTTGACGCACCCGACGACTTCATGCTCGTCGTCAGCTACAACCCCGGCTACCAGTCGATCCTCAAAGACCTCAAGCAGTCCACCCGCCAGCGCTTCGTCGCGCTTGAGTTCGACTACCCGCCGGCAGAGTTAGAAGCCGAGATCGTCGCGCGCGAAGGCGGCGTCTCGCTCGAACAGGCGCGCGACCTCGTCCTCATCGGCCACAAGGTTCGGAACCTGCGCGGCCACGGCCTCGAAGAGGGCGTCTCCACGCGCCTCCTCATCTACGCCGCCCAGCTCACCGCCCGCGGCATCCCTGCGACGGCCGCCGCCGAAGTCGCCCTCTGCTCCCCCATCACCGACGACAGAGACTTACAACGCAGCATCCGCGAGATCGTCACCACCGTGATTTAACCCCGCGCTTTCCCGACATGCCTGAGAAGTACATTTTCGATTCAGAAGAAGAGAACGAGAAGGGGCGACCGCTGGGGCGGGAGCTGCGGGAGCGTTTGCGGTCTGTGCGCGACGCGGGGGAGCGGCGGACGATTGCGGGATTGGCGCGTGAGCTTGGACGTTTGCCTGTAGA
>CAXTSK010000171.1:2293-9288 GCA_964246655.1 uncultured Pyrinomonadaceae bacterium | reverse complement strand
CCATATCGAAGGGACCGCGTGCCGTCAGCTTGTCCAGCTGCTGCGCGTTCAGCGGCATTACTTCCAGCGCGACCTCGCCGCGCCGGCCGAGCAGCGCGCGTCGCGCAACTGCCGGGCGGTGTAAATCTGGTTACCGCGCACCTCCACCTCGGCGACGCGCGTGAGCGGGCCTTCTTCGACGGCGAAGGTGATGATGAGGTTGTCGCTCTCAAGCGTGATGCCCTGGCGGACGGAGACCTGTGCGTCGCGGTAGCCCAGGTCGCGGACGCGCGCCTCGATGAGGCGGCGGTCGTGCTCCAACGCGTCCTCGCTCGTGTAGCCGCGGCCGTAACCGAGGAGGGGAACGATGCCGAGCACGTTCGCCGTCTGCGTGCGGAGGTCGGCGTCAACGTCCGCGATGGAGAGCTTGTCGGTACCCTCGATGCGCATCTCTGTGAGCTTGAAGCGGCGGCCGCGCGTGACCTCGTAGGTGATGGCGACGTTGCTGTTCGCCAGCTCCTCGGGGTTGAGCAGCTCGCAGGGGTTGAACTCGGCGCCGAGCGTGTCGGGTGGCGGTGCGAGCGGCGGCGTGACGGCACAGACGGCCGTGACCTCGTTGAAGAAGTAGCCCTCCGACTGGAGACGGTTGCGGATGCGGCGCTCGCCCTCGACGATGGCCGAGTAGTCGATGGTGCCCTCGCGCTCGACGGGCAGCAGCTCGCGGCGGCGCTTCTCGCTCAGCTCGTAGCCCGTGACGTTGACCGAGACCTTCGGCCCGACGCTCCCCTTGAGCGTGACGGCGATGCGGTTGTTGGCGGAGTCGAGACGTATCTCGGGCTCCTCGAAGCGCGGGGCGAGGTGGCCCGTGTCGATGACGGCGCGGCGGAGGCGCGCCACGTCCTCGCCGAGCGCGGCCTGCGTGAAGCGCCCACCGGTTTGCAGCTTCAGTTCGCGGAGCACCTCGGCGAGCGGCGCGCCCTCGAAGCCCTTCACGTCGATGGCCAACGATTCGACCGTGGTGGGCGCGCCCGGCCGCACGTCGAAGACGACCGTCGAGCGCGTGCGCGTGGCGTCGAGGCGCGTGTCGTACGTGACCTCGGCGCGGTAGAAGCCGCGGTCGTGGAGGTAGGCCACGATGGCCTCGGCGTTCTCGCGCAGCGCGGTCTCCGTCATGGGCTTGCCCGGCTCAAGGAGGGTCACGCGCGAGCGCAGCTCGTCCTCCGTGATCTCCGCGCCGGAGTCGGCGCCGATGTTGAACTCGACGCGCTCGACCGAGACGCGCGGCCGCATGACGAAGCGCAGCGCGACCCGAGGCCGTCCGTCGGCGCCCGCGCCCGGCGCGTCCCGCGCCTCGACTCGCACGTTGGCGACGCGCCCCGTGTCGAAGAGCGCTTGCAAGGACTCGCGCACGAGGACGGCCGAGAAGATCGCGCCCGCGGCGACGCGCAGCCGCGCGCGCAGCTCGGCCAGCGCGGTCTCGTCGAGCGACGCCTCCTCCACTTCGAGCGTCACGCTCTCGACCGTCCGCCCCTCGTACCTGCTCAGGTCGGGCGCCAGGCGCGGGGAGTCCTTGGACGCCGCGGCCGAAGGCGCCGCGAGCAGCAACACGAGAGTTAGAAAGATGACCCGCTGGATAGTCACGGTAGTCAGTAGCCGGTAGTCAGTAGACAGTAGAAAAACATCCTCGTTACGAACCGTTCGAGTGTCAGCGTCAACATCGGTCAATAGAAGCTACTGACTACTGACTACTGGCTACTCCCCCTCAATACCTTTTCCTGAACCGCAGCTCGAAGTTGAAGTTGTTGCTGCGCGTGCGCAGCGTGTCGGCCGAGCCCTGCTGGTACTGCGCGATGAACGAGAGGCGGTCGCTGACGCGGTACTCGACGGCGATGACCTGGTTGGGCTCGCCCGTCACGTTGGTCGAGTAGGTGATGGCGAGGTTGCGGTTCACCTGCCGCCCCACGGTGAGCCGCGCCGTCGGGCTCTGGCCGCCGCGCCCCGCGATGACGGGGTCGAACTCGAAGCGGTTCAGGCCGAACAGCTTGTCGGTCGCCTTCTGCACCGGGGCGTTGATGAGAGTGTCGGTCAAAAGACTCGTCGCCGTCCCGAGTCCGGTCTGCGCCAGCGTCGAAGTTCCTTCCGGCCCGCCCGAAAGATTCCCGGTCGTGATGAGCGCGATCACGTCCGCCTGCGGCAGCGGCGGGTCGGACGTGGCCGTCGTCGTCAGGCCGCCCGAGATCGGCCCCGACATCGTCACCGTCACGCGGTAGCCGCGGATGTCCGCCTGCGCTTGCAGGTTGATGACGGGCGGCGCCTCGACGCGCGGCGGCAGATCGACGATGGCGCGCAGGATTTCGTAGCGGTCGTTGCGGAAGGCCACGGTGCCGCGCGTCGCCGTGATGCGCCCCGACGTGACCGGCGCGTCGATGGGGCCGCTCACACGCAGGTTGAGCGAGCCGACCATGTCCGCGAGGTTGTTGCGCACGACGAGCGCGTCCTGACCCTGGATGGTCAGCGCGATGGTCGTCGGCCCGAAGAAGCCCGCGCCCGCGCCCGCGCCGCCGTCGCCGCCAGAGGTGATGGGCACCTCGTTGCGGCGGTCGATGAGGTCGGCGAGGTCTATGTCCTCCGTGATTTCGGTGCGGCGCACCTTGACCGTGCCGCTGGCGAAGACGCCCTCGGAGCCGCCGCGGATTTCGAGGTCGGCGTCGGCCGTGGTCGGCAGGTCGCCGAGGAAGGCGGGCAGCGTGACGAAGGCCGCCGCGGGCACCGTCACGTTCTCGCCGCGCGCGACGAGTCGGAACTGCGTCGGCTGGAAGCCCGAAATCAACGCGCCGCCCGTCGCCGAGACGCGCCCGCCGCCCAGGCGCCCCGTCAGAGATTCGAGGTTCGCCTGGTTCGAGTTGAAGCGCACCGTCCCGTTGATCTGCGTCGCCGTCAGGCGCTCGTTCTGTAAGAGCAGCGCGAGCGAAGCGTTCTCGACCGAAGCGGTGCCCGTCACCTGCGGCTGCTCGTACGAGCCCGTGACGCCGACCGCGACGCGCGCCACGCCCGAGAGGAAGAGGTTGCGGCTCGCGCTCGAAAGGAAGCGCAGGTTGAGGTCGCCGTTGACGGAAAGGTTCTGCCGCCCGCCGGGGCCGAGCGCGGCCGTGCCGCCGAACGTGATGTTCGTCCCCGTCCCCGTGAAGCGCGTTCGCTCGAACGCGACCTCGTTCGGCTTGAAGGTGACGACGAGCGGGTTATCGGCCCTCAGCTCCACGTCCTGCACCTGCACGGCCAGCTCCGAGAACTCCGCGCGGCCGCTGAAGGTGTCGGCGATGGACGCGTCCTCGGCCGCGTCTTCGGGGAGCAGCAGCGTGCCCGAGGCGCGGATGGAGCCGGTGGCGCGCCCCGTCACCTTCACGTCCGGGTTGTTGAGGAGCGCGGCGAAGAGCGGCGTCAGGTCTGCGCCCGTCAAAGTCGTCTCGGCCGTGAGGGGCATATTCTCGCCCGCGAGGTCGAGCGTGGCGCGGACGACCTGCGGCTTGCCGAAGAGGCCCGTGGTCAGCTCGACGACGAACTTCTGTTCGCCCGTCATCTTACCCACGAGCGTGAGCTGCCCGGCGGGCTGGCCGTTGACGATCACGTCGCGACCCTGCGCGTTGATGTCGGCGCGGATCGAGGTCGGCTCCGACAAGTTCCCGGCGAGCGTGGCGTTGAAGTCGGCCTTGCCCGAGAGCGCGGGCAGTGACGTGCCGCCGAAGAGCGCGGTGAGGACGTTCAGATCGACGTTCTTGCCCTCGACGTGGAAGTCCTTCACGGTCGCGGCCGGGAGCCCCTGCCCGCCGGAGGCGATCTCGATGCCGCCGGCCGCCGTGACGCTGCCGTCGCCGAGCTTCACGTCGAAGGAGTCGAGCATGACGGTCGGGCCGTTGAAGGTGGCGCGCGCGACGATCTCGTCGTACGGGGTCGAGCCGATGCGACCCGAAGCGACGCGCAGGTCGGCGCTGCCCTGCATCGCGCCGGGGTAGCCCTTCACGCTGACCTTCCCGGAGGCCGACCCCATCCCCGAGAGGTTGCTGGCGAGCGCGCTCGGCCCGCCCTTCTCGTCCGCGGCGAGCGCGGCGACGAGGTTCCCCGCGTTGACGTTCTCAAGCGTCGCCTCGAACTCGATGTTGTTCTCGCCCGCGCGCGGGATGAGTGCCTTGAAGGCCACGCCGCCGCCGTCGGGCTCGTTGAGTCGGCCGTTGTCGATGCGCGTCTCGGTCGCGTTCGAGGCGATGTCGGCCGAGACGGCGCCGAGGTCGTGCCCGCGGACGGTGAGCGACTGAAGCTCGAAGCGCCCGTTCACAATCGGCGCGTCGAGGTCGCCGGTCACGTTGCCGTTGAAGCGCAGGTTGCCCGCGAGCCCGACCGCTTTAATCTTCTCCTCGAACTCGGAGAGCAGACCCGTCGAGAGCGCGATGCTCTGAAGCTCCGCGGCGTCGGTCGAGTTGAGGTTGACGGCGAGGTCGGAGCCGCCCTGGAACGAGAAGCGACCCGTCGCCGTCAACTCGGTCGCGCCCGCGCGCAGGTTCGCGCGCTCGATGTTGAAAGTGCCGCGGTCGGCCGTCAGCGCCAACTGCCCCGTCAGGGGCGTGCGCGCCGACTCGTCCCTGCCGGTCGCGCCCTCGAAGGTCGCGTCCACGCGCCCCGAGGCGAGCTTGAAGTTCGTGCCGGGGAAACTGAGGTTGACCGTGCCGGTCGCGGCTCCCGTCAAAGGCACGGCGTTGCCGGAGGTGAGCGCGAGCAGGCCGCCCGCGTCCACGTTCTCGAAGGTCGCGCGAACGCTCGACGCGGCGCGGCCGGACGTGGCGATGGTCGCGCTCCCGCGCGCGCTGCCGTTGAAGAGGTCCGCGACGAAGTCGGTCAACTGAAACTGCTCGCTGGTCGCGACGACGGCCGCGCGCGCCTTGCCCAGATTCAACTGCCCCAGCACGCCGCCGCCCAGACTCAAGTCCGCACTCGCGCGATAACGGCCGCCGGGCTCAAGCGTGAACTGTGGCCGCGCGAGCCGCACGTTATCGACGCGGCCCTGCTGCGGCGCGGCGCCCTTCGAAGACGGCGGCACCGTGAAGGCGACCGTGCCGACGCCGATGTCGTTCGAAGTGCCTTCGACGCGTCCCGCGGGCGAGACCGAGAGCCGCACGCCCGCGACGTTGATGCTCCCCGTGCGCGCGCCCGCCGCGTTCAGGCCCGCGACGTTCAGACGCGCGACTGTGGCCGTCGCGGAGTTGTCAGGGTTGATCGTCGCGTCAACGCCCGCGGCCTGCACGCCGCCGACGTTTGCGCCCTTCGAGACTATCGTCCCGGCGCGCGCCGAGTCGGCCGTGACTCTTAATCTTCCCTCCGTGTCGCGCGCGGCCTTCACGCCCGAGACCTGCGCGCCCGCGACGCGCCCGCCGTCGAAGACGACCGAGTCGGCCGACGCGGACGTTGCGCTCCCTCCGGCAATCTCCCCGTCGCGCAACTCGGCCGCCGCGTCCTTCACGAAGAGCCCGGCCAGACTCGTCGAGCCGCTCCGGGCGGCCGCCGCGCGCAGGTCGCCCAGCCACTTGAAGTCGCTCCCCGTCCCCGTCACGCCGCCGACGAGCTGCACCATGTTCAACTGAAAGTCACCCGCCGTGAGCAGCTCCGCGACGGCCTTGCCCCGCGCCTCGTAAGCGCTCCCCTGCCCCGACGCGGACGCATTAACCTGCAAAGCCTTCAGCCGCACGCCGTCGGCCGCGAGGGCGTCCGAGACGACGCTGCCCTCGACCTTATACTTATCCCCTTCGCCCTCGACCTTCCCCTCGAAGCGGCCCGCGCCGCGCATCGTCGTCTCCAGCCGCAGCACGTCCGAGGTCTGCGTCAGGTCAACGTCGGCGCGCACGTCCATGTGGTAACGCAGCGCGCGCCAGTCGTCGAGCGCGCCCGTCAGGTGCGCCTCCGCGAGGGGCGACTTGAGGACGAGCTCGCTCACGTCCGCGCGCACCTGATTCGCGCGCGCGTGCAGCTCGATGTCCAGGGGATTGACCTCGCGCCCGTTCATCTTGAAGGTCGAGCCGGTGGACGCGAAGTCGATGACGTTCATGCGGCTCGCCTCGGGCGCGTTGGGGTCGTCGGGGCGGACCGTGGCGCGGACGTTGCGGGCCTCGCCCGAGATGTCGTAGCGGCGGTCGTCGTAGTGGACGACGGCGTCGTTGACGGCGACGCGCGCCGTCGAGTACGCGAAGAGGATGCGCTTGTTCGGCTCGGGCGGCGGAATCGTCAGGCCCGAGAAGTTCGAGCGCCCCTCCGCGTCGTACGTGACCCAGATTTCCGGCCGGTCAACGGTCAGCTCTTCGAGGTTGACGTTGCGCGTCAGGTTGAGCGACCACATGTCTTCGACGCGCACCTTGGCGACGATGCGGCCGATGTTGCCGATGGGCGCGCCCGTCTCCGCGTTGTAGAGCTTGAGGTCGTTGATCTCGACCTCGCGCGGGCCGAGGCGTGAGGTGAAGGACCCGACCTCGGCCTTGACGTTGTACTTGGCGAGCGTGCTGACGATTTGACCGGCGACGTAGCGGTCGATCTGCCCCGTGCGGTAGAGGAGGAAAATGATGAAGACGAGCGCGACGACGGCCACGACCGCGACGATGGCCGTCCACATCACGTTGCGCCGGTTGACGACCCGCCTCAGGCCGCGGCGCCGCCGGACGGGGGACGTTCCGACACCACGACTTTCGTCAGTCGGAGTCGGCGCGGGGCCGCCCTGCGGCTCGGGTGTCGGCTGAGCGTCTCGCTCGTCGTGCTCGTCCGTCGGCATAACTTTTCCGTGAAGTGCCGCCCGGGGGAGTGGCGGCCGAGAAACGAAATCGGGAAGAGACCCTAAGGCAGATTTGAAATTTCAAATCTCAAATTTGAAATTGTCTTCGAGCTTAAGCCGGTGCCACGTCCGGCCCCGAAGCCTTCGCCTCCTTGAACCCGCGCTCGTGGGGGGGGGGGGGGGGCCGCGCGCGGCGGCGGGGGCCCAAGCC
>CAXTSK010000171.1:0-2283 GCA_964246655.1 uncultured Pyrinomonadaceae bacterium | reverse complement strand
CCCCCCCCCCCCTCCCCCCCCTACCCCCGCCCCGCGCCGCGCTGGGGCCCCCCCGGCGCCACGTTGCCGACAATCTCCAGCTCGAAGCCTTCGAGCGCCGAGACGCGCGGCGGGTGGTTCGTGAGCAGCAGGATGCGGCGCAGGCCCAGCTCGTGGAGTATCTGCGCGCCGACGCCGTAGTCGCGGTCTGAGCCGTAGCCGGTCTGGAGGCTCGCCTCCTCCTTCGACAGCCGGCGCTCGCCCATGAGCTGGTAGGTGCGGAGCTGGTGGACGAGGTCGAGGTTGTTCTGCCGCTGGCGCAGGTACAGCACGACGCCGCGCCCCTCGGCCGCGATGCGCTCTAAGGCGGCGTGGAGCTGGAACCCCGTGTCGTCTACGAGCGAGCCGAACATGTCGCACGTCACGTTCTCGGTGTGCACGCGGACGAGCACGGGGTCGTCCGTGCGCACCTCGCCCATCACCATCGCGAGGTGGACCTCCTCGCTCAAAGCGTTCTCGAAGGCGATGGCGCGGAAGAGGCCGTAGACGGTGGGGAGGTCTGTCTCGACCGCGCGCCGCACTAGAATCTCCTTCTGCATGCGGTAGCGGACGAGGTCCGCGACCGTGATGATCTTGAGGTCGTGGCGCGCGGCGAACTCTTCGAGCTGCGGCAGGCGCGCCATCGTGCCGTCCTCGTTCATGATCTCGCAGATGACGGCCGCCGGGGTGAGCCCCGCGATGCGCGCGAGGTCAACGGACGCTTCGGTCTGACCCGGACGGACGAGCACGCCGCCCTTCTTCGCGCGCAGAGGGAAGATGTGGCCGGGTCGCGCGAGGTCTTGCGGGCGCGTCTTGGGGTCAACGGCCGTCAGGATGGTCGTCGCGCGGTCGGAGGCCGAGATGCCGGTCGTGACGCCTCTGCGCGCCTCGATGGAGACGGTGAAGGCGGTGCCGAGGAAGGAGGTGTTGTCGGCGACCTGCATCGTCAGGTGCAGCTCGTCGCAGCGCTCCTCGGTCAGGGGCATGCAGATGAGGCCGCGGGCGTGCGTCGCCATGAAATTGATCTTCTCGGGCGTGACGAGTTCGGCGGCGCAGACGAGGTCGCCCTCGTTCTCGCGATCCTCGTCGTCCACGATGATGACCATGCGGCCGTCGCGCATGTCGGCGGCGGCCTCTTCGATGGAAGCAAAAGGCATCGGTTCCGGCCTTTAAAATCAGCTGTGGAGAGCTTTAGCGTTCGGCGCTTATGTTACCCGAAACCGCCCGTTTTGGCGAACGCAGTGTGATTCGGGCGGCGAAACCTTTGGAGAGTTTTAACGGCCGGACGGGTTGCCCCATTCTTGAGGTGTGCTGAGAGGAAATTAACACAGAGACACGGAGACACAGAGACACAGCTTGATGACTTATTGCTCGAAGCTGTGTCTCCGTGTCTCCGTGTCTCTGGGTTGAAACGCCTCGCCCTCTACGCACAAGTGGCGAAGGCTACTGCGGCGGCGGCCTGCGCGAGGACATTTACGGCCGCCGCAACGGCCGCGGCCGCGCGGGGCGGCTATTTGTAGCCCAACTCGGACAGACGCTCAAGGGTGAGCGCGGGCGCCTGCTCGCCCCGGCGCGCGCCGACCGAGAGGATGCGCTCGACGTACTTGGCGATGATGTCGGCTTCGAGGTTGACCGCGTCGCCGGGGCGAAGGTGCGAGAGGTTGGTCACGGCCCAGGTCTTCGGGATGACGGCGACCTCGAAGTAGTCTTCGTTGAGTGCGGCGACGGTGAGGCTGATGCCCTCGACCGCGACCGAGCCCTTGAAGACGAGGTAGCGCGCAAGCTCCGGCGGGTAAGCTATCCGCAACGTCCAAGACCCGCCGTGCTCGTCGGCCGAGAGGAAGCGGCCGCGCGCGTCCACGTGCCCCTGCACGATGTGGCCGCCGAGCCGCGTCGAGGGCGTGACGGCCCGCTCAAGGTTGACGACGGAGCCGGCGCGCAGCGTCCCCAGCGTCGAGCGCTCCAACGTCTCGCGCGAGCCGTCGGCCGCGAACGAGTCGCGCCGCACTTCGAGCGCCGTCAGACACACGCCGTTGACGGCGACCGAATCGCCCTCCCCCGTCCCTTCGGTCACGACGCGCGCCTCCACCACCATCCGCACGCCCTCACCCCGCCGCTCCAACGAACGCACGCGCCCCAGCTCCTCGATGATGCCTGTGAACATAAAAGCCTCTTGAAAGAACGAAGGCCCCCCCGGGCTAACACACCGGCGGCCCCCGGGGCGCCCCCCGGGGAGGCGTAGACGGGGGGCGTGAGAGAAATGGC